>JALTNJ010000087.1 GCA_027000765.1 Nitrososphaeria archaeon
AAGCCACGCTTTCCCTGACTGATAATGAGATACTGGAGGATGAGGCTACCTCGATATTGATACGGTTTGAAAGCGACGCACCTACGTATATAGATTACATAGATGTATCGATAACTCTACCAGAAGGCTTGGAATTCAGCGATGGGAGCCATGTATATGAGACTAGAGTCTCGCTTAGCGGACCTACTCTGGACTTCACCACACCCGAGGTTCGTGCTGTAACACCGGGTACATACAACATATCCGATGTGAAAATATCATATGGATTCAAAGGCGAAGATATAACTCTAGAGCTACAGTTTGATATAACATCATCAAATATCTTAACCGTTAAAGAGAATGTGTTAAACAGATATTTCATTTACTTTGTCATCGCATTAGGTGCTTCAATCGCGATAGCAGTATATATCCGTAGAAGCCTGAGATAAAAGGGTAATTATATCACGGCTAGATAAGCCAGATATAGGAAGACCGCGATCGCAGCACCGATTACTGGAGACGCTGCCCATAGAAAAAGCATTTTCTTTAGATACGGTATATTTATTATCCTAAATCTTTTGGTTAAAGCGGGGCCAATCAATGAGATCATCATCAGCTGTGTTAGGGATACTGGTATTCCAAACTGTGTAGCTATTTCTATCAATATTACAGTAGCAAACTGTGCTGCTAATAATGCTGAGATGCTTATGTTATAGATCTTCAAACCTATTTCATATGATACTCCTCCACTTAATAGGAAGAAGCCACTTACAACCATAACGACAAATAGAATAGTTTGAATCAACCCTTCCTCTCCCAGGTAATAAATCAGTCCTAGGGTGTTCGCTCCAAAGACATATGCCAGTGCACCTGTAGTGCTCATTAAAAGCACCTTCTCGGAGATATATCCCCTCCAGTTACTCTCTCTCAATAAGTGTTTCACCAATAAATATATCAAGCTAGAAATCACTAGTCCAAGCAATGGATACGTTATCCATGCAATAAGCAGTAGCGATAGATATCCGGTTTCAAGAGGCCTACCTAGTGAGATAAATATCCCTACAACTCCTCCTGCTAATGTCATGGTTAGTGAGATAGGTATCTTATACTTGTTTCCAAGTAGAATAAGTATGATTAGACTAACTAAGATTATCGTCAGGAGATTCTGGTCGTGAATTGGAAAGGTCTCAGTGAATTTTCTAAGCTTATTCCCCTCAATCAGCAATCCGAGTATGGTGCCTAATAATATAACCGGGCTAGCTATTTTACGAAGTATCACAACCGATCGATATGGACCAGATAAAATAGCGGAGTTATTCCCTGTTATAAAGGCCACTGTAGCTAGTAAAACAAGGGTTATAATTAGGCTTGTCATCTCCAGACACTAAGTCCTAATATGTTGTAATGTTATTAAAA
The DNA here is from genome assembly GCA_027000765.1 of Nitrososphaeria archaeon. Classification (GTDB taxonomy): domain Archaea; phylum Thermoproteota; class Nitrososphaeria; order Geothermarchaeales; family JDFR-13; genus Geothermarchaeum. The sequence goes on from JALTNJ010000087.1 coordinate 1,396, forward strand.
TTATGTTGGATGCATCTTCACACAAGTCTTCAAGCTCGTCAATCATATATATGAAGTGAACGAGGTAAGAGAAATAAGGCTCTCTAACCTGTTCCCACTTGCTATATATCTCATCTATAAGGAGATGTTTCATATCGTCTCCCTCTTCTTCTATCTCCTCTATCCTCGTCGTTATATCTATGATATCCTCCCATTCTCCTGAAATTACCTTATCAAGTAGTTTAATTAGTTCTTCAATTGACTTCATACTGTGTTTCAAATAGTTTAGGACCTTCTTCTCAATAGCCCTTACCTCTTTTGTCCTAATCTTCTCAAAATATTCTCTTCTATAGGTCTCGCCACCTAAGAAATGTATTGTATCCAGGATGTTGTCAAGGATATCCATTAGTGTTATTAAGTAGTTCTGTAGGCTCACGATTATTGCCCCGTCTAGAATCAATCGAGTTATCTCATTGGATAATCTGTCCCCTTCTTTCTCTAGGTTTTCGATCTCCCTATAAAGATGATTCCTCCTATCCGCGTTGCTTTCATACGCTTCAATAAGTAGTTCAACTGCCTTTAGAGACAGATGTGTATGTCTCCTCAGCTCCTGGAATAGAGTTATCTCCTGTGTTATAAGCATATCCTTAATCCTGGAAAATATATCCTTCACGTTTACACCAGTATTTTAAGGAGTAACTTAAGATTTTAAAGGTTTCTATCTTCTCCAGTATTCTTCCTATTTATTGTTTTATAGGGTTTCCAGCTTCTTCTTATGATATCCACTCCATCTCTCCAATGTTTCTCGAGAAACTTCCTCGTCTTGGGATCTGATGGATAGCCGCTTCCAATTTCTCCATATACTTTCTTCAGTTTATCAATCTCTTTATCTCTAATAGTCTTCGCTATAATGCTTGCAGATGCAACAATGCTATAATTTTCATCAGCCTTATGCTCGCTTATAATGACGCCATTATAACCCTCGATATACTTCGATAGGCGCCTCCTAAATCTCTCTGGATTTGTATCACATGCGTCGACATATACTAATGTAATATTATATCCACGGGATACGGCTTCATTTATTATAGACGCATAAAAAAACGCCTCCATCTCATTGAGTCCATCCCCATCTTCAACCCACTTATCTATCTCCCTGGGTTCTACAATCTTGACTATAATATCATTTGCAAGTTCCCTTATCAACTGGGATAATGCCTCTCGCTGCCTGGGAGTATATTTTTTAGAATCCTTGACCACAAGCTTATCAAACCTAGATAGCTGTGATATCCTAGCTATAATTCCTGTAATAACCATGGGGCCAATAACTGGCCCTCTACCAGCCTCGTCAATACCCAGTACATAGGTGTTGTCTTCATCCACTACCAATTCTCCTCCTTAACTCCCTCCATATAACCAGTGGAATACCTTCTCTATTTTTGTGTGTAATCATATACAATATGGTCTCCTTATCTGTTTTATAGTCCTTTGAAAGGGTTGTGCTCAGTTTATAGTGGATGGTTAATATCGCTGGTTTATCCGACTTAAGAACTTTCTCAATAGCCTCCCTAAACTTCTTGGAGACCAATTCCATTGGACCTATCTCGTCAACAATAATAAAATCACTGTTATTGAGGGCTCTTTCAATGGCGGCGACACCAATCTTCTCTAATGTATCCACATTAACCCTATATTTTCCCACCTTAGGCCCTTCCTTAAAATCTACATGAGCCAACGTCCCAATCTCCTGTGTATCTAATGTCAATATCTTAAATCCTACTCTCCTACCACCTACTCTTTCTTCAAGGGTGATGAATCCCCCTACCTTATATCCATACAACTTAAGCGTCTCGTAAATCTTCATTACCGCCGTTGTTTTACCAGAACCCGGTGGACCTGTTAGGAAAATCTTTATCATTTTCTAATAATAGACATTAAGAAGTGAGATATTATAAATAATCATTTAGGCATTTCCAATTTACGGGAGACTAAGTATCCCCTAAATAGTAATTAGATGTATATGTTGAGACAATATCTTGAGGTGCCTAGACCAATGGCGAATAAGTCCCAGGATACGATACAGGAGGGTAAGGCCAAGATAATTTTACCGAAGAATGTATTCTATAACAAAATGGCTCGTTTCTCCCGTTCTATGGCTATACCAATAATAATTTATGAGTCGATATTGAGAGGTAAGCCACTTGTGGTAGCAGATGCCTTAGCAGCATCTGGGGTTAGGGGTATCCGCTACTACCTGGAGTCAGAGGCTATAGATAAGATAGTTTTTAATGATAAGTCGTATTCTGCGTATAAAACAATCTATCAAAATGTATGTTTAAATGAAATCGATAGTTATGAGATATTTAGGTTTGACGCAAATACATTTTTATCAATATATGGAGAAGGGGTGTTCGACTTTATCGATATAGACCCTTTTGGGTCTCCTTCACCGTTTATCGAGACCGCTGTTAGATGTATTAGAAACGAGGGTATCGTAGCGATCACAGCAACTGATTTGACTGCCTTATGCGGGTTATATCCTCGTTCAGCCTTTAGAAAATACGGGGCTGTAGTCTACAAAACAGGTTTTTGTCATGAGATTGCACTACGTCTCTTGATAAGAAACGTGGTCGAAGCTGCTGGTAGGCAGTTTAAGATTGCTTCTCCTGTGATATCCTATTTTTCCGAGCAATATGCCAGGGTATATCTAAGGGTTCGTAGGGGAAAACTAAGTTTTCCATATGATGCCATTGGCTACATAGTTATCGATGAGAACAAGATTGATGTGATTGAAGCGTTTAAATTTGATGGTGTGGTCGAGGGAACCGTAGTAGGCCCCTTATGGATAGGCCCTCTTCATGATCCAAAATTTGTGAAAAACGTCTTAGAGAGGAATCTATTCAACTATATTGGAGAGACAGAGGATCGAAGTAGAGCAGCCAAATTATTTAAGATATTCTTGGAGGAATGGAATATGCCACCCTATTTCTATAATATTCACAAGATGTGTAAAAAAATTGAGATCTCTCCTCCTCCAGTAAACGATATAATTGAGAAGCTGAAATCCCTCGGTTATAAGGCTTCACGAACCCACTTCACTGGTTATGGAATAAAAACAGATTCTTCTTCAGAGGACCTATTAGATGTTTTACGTGATTTAGGCCGATAATACATACAGATGAAGTAGATCTCGGCACTTCTCTTCCTAGATGCCTTTGGCTTATATATCCGCACATGTCTAAACTTACTCTTGAGTTTCCTAGTTATATTACTTACTCTCCTACCTTCAAAGCTCTTCATAACGAGTATTCCATCTCTCTCCAGAAAGCGCTCTGCATATTCCAATACCTTCATATTATAATCATAGATAATCTCTGTATCCAACTCCCATATCCCCGTTATATTTGGAGATAAGTCGCTCACAATTACATCAACCTTATTCTCACCGAGTATCTCCTCGATTTTAGCAAAAGTATCTTCCTCAAATATATCGCCCTGTACCAGGACTACATTAGGCACCTCTTCAAACGGCTTTATAGGATTTATATCAACTCCTATAAGAAGTCCATCAATACCAATCCTACTAATAATATACTGTAGCCATCCACCGGGGTATGCTCCTAAATCTATCACCCTATCCCCCGGTTTAAATATGCCAAACCGCTTGTCAATATTCTCAAGCTTAAAATATGCTCTACTCCTAACTCCTTTCTTTTTAGCTAACTCATAAAATGGATCACGTTCCGCCTTCCTTCTTCTCCATTTCTTTGTCATTTCCATCAGTTCCCATATTTATATGTTCCTTATATTTGTTTAACGCCCATTCCTCAATATATTGACACTTAATCAAATATTCAGGATATCTTGATGAGCATTCCGAGTCATATTGACAAGCTGTACAAAATAGGTCCTTTATAAAGTTTATCGCTTTTATCCTTGTCTCGGGCCTAACCGTCCTAACGTATCTAATTTTTTCACCTTCAGTAGGTGTTTCAACTTCCTCCTTACTCATCTCCATCAACTTCTCTATTTTTTAAAATATTAAGGTCTAACCGAGTAAAATAACTCGGTAGGTAAAAGAGCTTGTTAAAAATTTCCCTTCACCAAAAATATATTTATACATATAGAAAATATAAGTGAAATTGTTGATAATCTATATGTTTATCTCAATCTGTATCTTCCTTAAAATCTCCTTAACCATCTCTCTAAGAGGGATTTCGGTGATTCCTGCTAGCTTAGCCGCTTCTCTCTGTGTGACATTATATTCGTAGAGTTTATAGGCTATATATGCTATGGCAGCAAGTATAGTTTTCTTGGTTCTCCCTATCCCAATTTTCTTATTCCTAGTCTCTTCATATAGTTTCTTCATAAGCTTCTCTACTTTCTCATCCCTCCCATATTTTCTCCTAAATTTCGAGAGGACTCGAATCTCCTCTTCCTTAGGCCTGCCAGGAATCTTAATTCCCAAAGTCTTCATAATTTCTTTATACGCCTTCCTAATGTCTTTAGTCGTTATATTCTCCGGTGCATATGTCTTCTCAACTTTCTTAAGGGGAAATATCTGGGTATTATTTAGTTTTGTTGCTAATAGGAGGAGTGCTAGGGCAAAGACCCTCTTTCTCCATCTATGCTTTCGACTCGAATTCTTACTCAGGTATAATTCTAATAGTTTTTCAGCAGTCTTTATATCCACCTTTTTTATAGTAGGAAAAACATACTGGATCTCTTCGAATAATACATGTATCTCCTTTTTATAACGCTCGGCACTGGTTTCATATGTATGGGGGTAGGGATATCCCCAGCGGGGCTGATGTGCTGTGGTTACATTAACTCTCCTCCTCGGAGCAGTATCTTCAACCGATTTAAAAGGGGGGTCAGACCTAACGTGGGCTATGCTGGGGAATACATATCCACAAGTGAGACATATGTATGTGTTTTGAAGTCTATCAAAGGTGTGTTTTTCACCTCCACATATTGGGCAGCTGAGTGTCTCTTTCTCGCTCATCTTCTCCGCCTTCTTCTAATATAATAGACGTGTGCCCCTACATATTTCTCAGGGTTTTTTACAGTAGGCTTAGCAACTAGAAAAGGCTTGTTTATAGGTCCTATGACATCGACTACAATACCTATCTTCTCTCCCCTTGAATCGACTAGCGTAGTCTCCGGAATCAGCTTATCTTTAGCTTCAATTACAAATACCTTGCTCT
>JALTNJ010000088.1 GCA_027000765.1 Nitrososphaeria archaeon
CGTATATCTTAAGTACACATGTCGTTTTTCCTATCCCTGGGGCACCTGTCAGAAATATCTTAATCATATTTTTAAAATTAGTTTACATACTATTTCAATTCTTTCAGAAGATTTAATTTTAACTTTGTAGGGGGTTAGATGTAGTGGAGGATGTTCTGAGAGAGGGTTTATCAAAAATAACGGTCTTTGAAAATGTATTTTATAATCCGATGGCCAAGTTTAATAGGACACTGGGAGTTGTTTTTCTAAATACTCTAGGCTCTTTTGTTGGTCGCGGTGATCTTGTCATCTCAGATATCATGGCTGCGACAGGAGTACGCGGTATCAGATATTTTCTAGAAAGTATGTCTGTGGACGAGGTTTACTTTAATGACGTGTCTAAGAATGCTTATCGATGCATGCTGAAAAATATTTCATTAAATAATATGGTAGGTGTATCAAACGTAACAGCTTTCAACCTTGATAAATTTATGTCTTTATACACTGGTATTCCATTTGATTTCATCGATATAGATCCCTTCGGCTCTCCTCTTCCATTTCTTTCTCCCATCTTTAGCAATCTAAGAAAGAAGGAAGGTTTTTTAGCCTTTACCGCCACTGACCTCATGACTTTATGTGGTGTCCATTTAGAAGCTCTAAATAGGAAATATAATGTATTCATGGTTAAGACAGATTTCTGTCATGAACTTGCGATAAGAATTCTTCTTAAAAATATTTTTTTGGTAGCCTCTCATCACGACTATGCTGTCTCCTCTCTTCTAGCCACATTTGAAAACCAGTATGTCAGAGTATACATTAAATATGAGAGGCTTCCCTCTAAGATAAGCATGGACAAGCTTGGGTACTTAGTAGTTGATGGTGAAGGATATGAGTTTATATCTTTCAAGGATATTGGAGGAACATCCATAGGTAATAAGCGTTTATTGGGGCCGATCTGGATAGATAGCTATATTGATAAGTCTTTTATCTCTCTAATGAAGGAAAGTTCACAAAAACTTGGTGAAGAGCTTAGGCTGGAAGGGGATTTTAAGCCTGTAACCAAATATATATCAAGGATGATGGAGGATGATACATCTATTCCCTACATCTATAGAATCTCCAAGTTATGTAAGCTGTTAAGAGTTCCACAACCCCCAATAAGGAGTGTCCTAGACTCTTTGAAATCCATGGGATATAGGTCTTACAGAAGTTTTCTATATCCAGATGGTATACGGACAGATGCTCCTGTTAAAAAAGTGTTGGAAGTATTAAAAAGCCTTAGATCTTAAACCTTGATACCTAAAACATATGTAGTATGTCTCGGAACTCCTTTTTCTCGATATCTTCGGCTTATATTTTCTTATAATTTTGAATCTCTTCTTTAAAAGCTTCATTAAAGTTTTTTCATGTCTTCCTTCGAAGGTTTTTATAACCAAGGTGCCACCATATTTAAGGATTTTATCGCAGATTTGCAGTACCCTTTTGTTTATATCAAAAATTTTTTCAGTATCTACCTCGTATACACC
>JALTNJ010000089.1 GCA_027000765.1 Nitrososphaeria archaeon
GGTATACAGCTATTTATCACAGAGATATGGGCATCTGGTCTCCGAAGATAGGACTAGAATAACTGAGAGATTCATGCTGGAGATAGAGATGGGGAAGAGGGACTATATGGAGACACTGAGAGAACTATATAAGGAGATTAAGGAGGTTGAAGAGACATCACCTGAGTTAAGGGAATATGAGGAAGACTATGTCTAGCACTTCTTCAAAATCCCCACAATTTTCTCCGGATAATCAGTAGCAATACCATCTGCTCCACGCCTATGATACTCCAGAGCCATATCAGTATCATTAATGACCCAGACAACAACTTTTAACCCCAGTCTATGTGCAAATGCGATGGCCTTGGCACTGGCCAGTCTATAATATGGTAAGACGAGATCAGCACCTATCTTCTTGGCCTTGACAATCCCGTCTCCAGGCTTCATATAGATATATCCTGTGACTATATTTGGAGCTATATTATGGATATAGACCAGGGGATTCTCACTGAAGGATATAACTGCAACGTTTTCTTCATAACCATTATCGATAATAATATTTGTTACAGCCTGGATAGCGACATCTTCCTTTACCTCGATAAAGACACCGACGTGATCCACCAAATAGTCAAGGGCCTCCTCCAGAGAGGGAATGGGCTCCCCGCCTACCCTAAACGTCTTTATATCCTTATAGTCGTAATCACCTATCTTACCAGGTAGGCCAACTAGTCTATCCAATGTATTGTCATGGAATACAATAGGCACCCCGTCTCTTGAGACCCTTACATCCAGCTCCACAACATCAGCTCCATATTCGACCGCCTTGGAGAAGGATAACATAGTGTTTTCAGGATAAGAGCCGCTAGCACCTCTATGTGCAACGATGAAGAAACCACCTAGTATCTCCCTCATTGGATTCCTATTCATGACAAAATAATAATAGTCTATGGAGTGAATTAATAATATTAGGTTGACCAGCATGGAGGAGGAATATATTAAGGCGGCGAAAGCGATTAAACAGGCTGATTATCTAGTTGCATTCACAGGCGCAGGCATATCTGCAGAGTGCGGTATACCTACCTTTAGAGGTAAAGATGGCTTATGGACAAAGTTCAAGCCTGAGGAAATAGCTACATACCAGGCGTTTATCAGAAACCCTGAGTTTGTATGGCAATGGTATATTATGAGGATGGAGAAGCTTAAGGATACTAAACCTAGTGAAGCACATAAAATACTGGCAGAATGGGAGAAAAAAGGTATTTTAAAGACTGTAATCACTCAGAACGTAGATGAACTACATCAGAAAGCAGGTTCTAAAAACGTGATTGAGTTACATGGAAACATATGGAGAATAAAATGCATATACTGCGATAATAAGAAGAGGCTGAAGAAGCTGCCAAAGTCAATGCCGAGATGTGATAAATGCGGGAATATAATGAGGCCAGATGTTGTATGGTTTGGAGAAGCGCTTGACCCGCTTATCCTTCAACTCGCATTTGATGAAGGACTTAAATCAGATGTTATGATTGTTATAGGGACAAGTGGAGTTGTGTATCCAGCGGGGCACATACCTGTGAGGGCTAAGACGATGGGAGCATTTATCATCGAGATAAATCCAGAGGAATCTGCAATAACGCCTGTGGCAGACGTATACCTGGCGGAAAAAGCAAGTGTAGCTATGAAGAAACTGAAAAACCTATTATCTTCATTATAGAAAAGCCCGGAACATCCTATTTATATTCTTCAAAAGTAAAATTCCTATTTTTGAATAAGGAGATGATCGATAAAAAGGAATATGATATCCTAGTACAGGAGATAATGGAATGTACGAAATGTGAGTTGCATAAGACTAGGAGGAACCCTGTCCCCGGCGAGGGTAGTCTCGATCCAAAGATTATGTTTATCGGAGAAGCTCCAGGTGGCCGTGAAGATGAGACTGGTAGACCGTTTGTAGGAGCAGCGGGTAAACTACTTACTATGCTAATAGAATCCATTGGATTATCTCGTGAAGATGTATATATAACGAACGTGGTTAAGTGTAGGCCACCTGGGAATAGAGACCCTAGTCAGATGGAGATATACACCTGCCTCCCATATCTTAGGAGACAGATAAATATAATTAGGCCACGCCTCATCGTAACACTAGGTAGGCATGCTGCGAGGGTTATAATGGATCTAGCTGGCCTTAAATTCACGAGTATAACTAAACAACATGGAACAGTTAATGTTGCCACGATAAGCGGGATCAAAGTCATTATAATACCCACTTATCACCCTGCCGCCGCCTTATACAATCCAAGTCTCAAGCAGATGTTGATAGATGACTTTGAGACTATCAAGAAGTATATCGAGGCTAGGCCATCCGACATTAAACGTGGGCCTCTCGACGACTTTATCAAATGAGGCTCTATTTTACTTAAATTTAGGGCTAGTCATTATTGATTAGTAATATGAATAGTGGAGACTGTATAAAACATGATCTGAAGATCCCTAATGAGATCCATGGTAAAAAGATAGTAATCTTCGATATTGATAATACACTTCTTGATGTCTCCGAGAGATACTTAACATGTGTCAGGGAAGCGGGTCTAGACCTAGACAAGTCACTATATAAGGAGCCTTATTGGAAGAGACAGAAGTTCTGGAGGATATTTCTCAGCGGTAAGTATCTCCATCTAGATAAGCCTGATGAGGAAACCATTAACCTAGTTAGGAGATTATATGAGGAGGGCTATGGAATCATACTCTTAACTGGCAGGCCGGAGGACATGAGGAGATACACTGTGGAGCAGATGAAACAGTTCGGGGTTCCATATAACCTACTGATAATGAGACCGCCTGGAAACAGGGATCCAGATATGAGGTATAAGCCTTGTGTAATCCAGAGACTGATGAATGAGGGGCTTGAAATTGTAGAGTATCACGAGGATGACCCAGCGACTATAGAGACTGTTAGGAGAATGTATCCATGGATAAAGGTAGTCCAACACAGTCTATATAGGAATAAACTTATATTCCATAGGGATAAAGATGAGGGTTAATCCTCGTCTTCCTTCAACGCCTCTCCAAACTCCTTAAGCTCCCCCTTCTTCTCCACATATATCTTACCTTTATATCCACTTAGCTTCTTCACTAGGATTTCTATACTAAGTTTATCGACTGGTATATTTGCCAATCCATTTATCAATAGGAACAGTAGGTTCTTCAATACCTTATCAGCCAACCCGGGATTATTCTCACGGATACCTAGTAGATAACTATATGCATCGGGAGTAAATAATGGCTTAACCTTTTCATAGATATCCTCCTTCTCACCTGTTTCAACTGATTTCATCTGTCTCTCCAAAATCCTCTGCATATACTCAACCATCTTCTTACGTTTAATAAACTCAATCTCATCATCCATGTATATCAACACCCCACCACTACAATTTACTATAATACCTTAATAAAAGTAAATAAGACAGAATTATCTCAAACAGAGAATCCTCCTACGATAAACCTATATGAAACGTGGATATTAAGGGGGAATTGATGTTTTATGATTGGCTTAGTCCTTAAATCCTAGCTCGGATTTCAACTGAGAAGATATCATGTCCGGTGTCCAAGGCGGGTCGAATACAAGGTCGATTTTAACGTCCTTAACTCCCTCTATGGAAAGAACTGCCTCCCTAGCCTGCTCAACTATAAATTGAGCCAGTGGACAGCCTGGGGCGGTCAATGTCATCTTAATATAGACGACGTCGTCCTTAACCTCCACACCATATATAAGCCCAAGATCAACTATGTTGAAAGGAATCTCCGGATCATATACGGTTCTCAAAGCCTCTAAAACCCTTTCTTTCGTAACCTTCCCACTCAAATATAACACCATTATAGAATACAAACTCAGGTGGATATATATAATTTGATATAGTTTTTATGAGTATCGTCTAAAAATATTCTTTATGCGATAATTATATATGAAAGATAAACCTAATATATCTACTGTTAAGCGGGTGATTACATTGCTTAAAGGTGGTTGGACAGGTAAGATCCTATGGATAGACTTGACTAAGGAGAAGTCAACAATATGGAAATATGATCCGTCGATGGCTCTACACTATATTGGTGGAAGAGGATTCGCCATAAGAATATTATGGGATCATTTAAAACCAGGTGTCGATCCACTACATCCAGATAACCTCCTGATATTTGCAGTAGGACCCTTAACAGGGTTCCCGCTACCCAGCAGTGGGAAACTCGTCGTCGCATCAAAATCACCTCTCACAGGCGGTTATGGCGACGGAAATATTGGTACCAAAGCCTCAGTAATGATGAGGAAAGCAGGATACGATGCTATAGTAGTTGAGGGCAAGGCCGATGAACCTGTCTACGTATATGTAGAGGAGGAGGATGTAACAATCCATAGTGCAAAAGACTTGTGGGGAGCGGATGTAAGGGAGGTACATAAGGAACTAACGAATAAATATGGTAGGGATTCAGGTATACTCACTATTGGAAAGGCTGGTGAGAATCTAGTTAGATATGCCATTGTAATGTCTGAGGAAGATAGGGCGGGTGGAAGACCTGGAATGGCCGCAGTCATGGGCAGCAAGAACCTAAAGGCGCTAGTAATAAGAGGAGAGAAGCCTCTACCTGCAGTTGATGAAAAGACTATTAAGGAGCTGGGGGCAAAGGCATACAAGGACATTAAAGGTGCACCAATGTATCCTCATTGGATGGAGCAGGGTACAATGATGATATATGAATGGTGTCAGGAGAACAGTGTACTTCCAACATATAACTTTAGAGAGGGATTCTTTGAAGAAGCGGATAAAGTTACTGGTAAGGTTATGGCGGAGCAGTATAAAAAGTATCAGAAGGGATGTCCAAACTGTAATATGCCATGTGGTAACGTGGCTGAGGCTAAGAAGAGGTATAAGGGTACAAAGGCTGAGATGGATTATGAGAACGTCGCAATGCTAAGTTCAAACATCGGCGTATCCAATATGGATGATGTGATTAAACTAATCAGAGAAGCAGATGACCTAGGTGTAGACACTATATCAGTAGGATCAGCAATAGCATTTGCAATTGAGGCTTATAAAAAGGGATATTTGAAGGAGGATGAGTTAGACGGCATAAAACCTGATTGGGGAGACGCGGCATCCGCATTAGACCTCATGCACCTGATTATAGAGAGGAAGAAGTTCGGCGATGTACTTGCAGCAGGAGTCAGATATGCATCTCTGAGGCTAGGTGGAGACACAGTGAAGTTCGCTATGCATGTAAAAGGCCTTCCGATAACAGCATATGACGCCCATGTAGCACCGGGAATGGCACTGGCATTTGGAACATCATCAATAGGTGCACATCATAAGGAAGCATGGATAATCGCATGGGAAGCACAATATGGCTTCGAGAAAGTAGATAAGACTAAGGTTGAAAAAGTGATTGAGCTCCAGAGAATTAGAGGCGGATGGTTCGAGACATTCGTAACATGCAGGCTTCCATGGATCGAGGTCGGCCTAAGCCTAGACTATTATCTGACCTTCATGGAGGCTGCAACCGGAATCAAGTACAGTGCAGGAGATCTAAATAGGATCGCGGATAGAATCTATACACTCATTAGAGGATTCTGGATCAGGGAATATGGATATTGGATGAGGAGCATGGACATGCCTCCAATGAGGTGGTTTGAGGAGCCGTTGACTCAGGGGCCGAAGAAAGGAGCTCACCTAAGTCTAGACGCGTATAACCAGATGCTGGACACATACTACGAGCTACGTGGATGGGATAGAAACGGTATACCTAGGAGAAGTACATTCGATAACCTTGGGTTGTCTAAGGAGGCAAGGGAGTTAGAGGCGATGGGCATAGAGTTGACGCCATGATGATCGAGGTAGTCGTACTAGGATTCTTCCAAGACTATACAGGCAGGAAAAACATCGAACTGGAGATAGAGAAACCTATAACAATTAGGGAGATACTTAAAAGGATATCCCCTGAACTCGCAGAGTATATCGAGAGCCACCCTGAGAACTCCATTATACTAGTAAACGGAGTAAGCATATACAATATGAAGGGATTTGACACACGGGTAAGAGACGGGGACAAGATCTCTATAATGCCTGTAGTAGGCGGTGGATGACCCTATCTCCACCACCCCATTTTATTTTGTTTTCTATTTCTAGACACATAGGCTAACGAGGATTCTCCTCAACCCATTTAAAGTAGCTCATCATCCCCTCTACACTAACCTTAAGCTCATCACCAGCATATCCCCTAGACTTGAAGTACTTATCCATTACACCAGCCTCAAAATCAACCTCGATCAACTCATGGTAAGCTCTATCCACATCATAACCCTTCTTATAAAACTCATATAAAGTGTCTCTCCACTCCCTCCACTTTCTAATAGCATATTTAATGGCCTTTTTCCCAGGTTCATAGATACCATAATGTGTGAAGAAGACCCTCTTTACATCGTATTCCAGAAGCTTTTCAAGGCTCTTTATAGCTTTCTCAGGATTATGTGGCTTTGGAGTTATCGGTACCAATGCATTATCATGATATAACCCGGCCGCATCCCCACTGAATAGGAAG
>JALTNJ010000090.1 GCA_027000765.1 Nitrososphaeria archaeon
ATATTCCATGGAGTCACATCATGTGTTATATCAACTATCTCGACATCTGGATTTATTGATAGAATCATCGCCTTCATCGCAGCAACGTAATAGTCTCTATATCCAAAATCTGTAAGTAAAAAGATAGACCTATTCATGCCCTCTCCCTCTACTTTATAAACAATAAACTTAACTATAAACTAAACAGGAAGATATAGAGAGAATCATAATAATAGATTAATGGCGGACCCGCGGGGATTTGAACCCCGGACCGCCGGCTCTCTCCCCGATTCTGATAGGAGGCCGGCGCCCTATCCAGGCTAGGCTACGGGTCCAATCAAACTATTTAATTAAAATTTAAAATAACTTTTAAATTAATTTTGTATGGAACGACGAGCCAGATATATCTGCGGGGGTTCCCCTAGCCTGGCCAACGGGGGCGGACTTAAGATCTCACCGTATAGGTGAAATAAGAGATCCGCTGGCAGAGGCCTTCGTGGGTTCAAATCCCACCCCCCGCACCACTTTACCTGCTTTTCTTCAACCTATTTGAGAATATCCATACACCAATAGTTGTCACTATATTCGTCAAGATTATTATGTAGGTTATAAGTGACATAAAGACTAGATTCAAGTCTAAGTTATATCTAAGGAGATAAATACTTAATGTTGCAGGAACCATTCCTTGTGCACACATCACAGTTATTATCATCCTTTCTCTTTTAATAGGTGAGTTATAAGTTGCTAGAGAGACAGCGAGATAACGCGTAAATAGAAGGATCAAGAGGAAGAATCCACTATATATCAGTCCTAAATATATGAAACTAGGGTCGACTATGAATACAAGCCCTAAGAAGACAAAGAAGAATGTTTCTAATAGAAATGATATTTCATCCTGAAATCTCCTCAGGTCTGATATAATACCACTCATATCGCCATATGTCTCGATAATTCTTGATATCATTTTATAGTTTGATAAAAGCAACCCAAAGATAAGAACTCCAAGCTCACCATTTCCACCTAACCATTTTACAGTCGCATATATCACTAGTACAAGCCCGATGGTTAATACATAGGTGTACTCCTCATCTCTAAACCTGAATAGTATTTTAATAGATATTAGAGAAAGGAATAGTCCTACAATTAAGGCTATTGAGAAGCTACTGGCTATCATGGTCGTAGCTGCATATATATCTGCTGATCCAACCAGCCATTGGTTTAGAAATACAAAAAACAAGACGATTGTAATTATTGTACTAATCGCTGTCTCTAATGTAAGAAGAGATTTAACTTCGTCGGAAAGGCCTAGAGAAAAAGCTAGAGGCACTACGACCGCTGCAGTTATCTCCCCTCCTGTCATAGAACTAAATATAAATGATTCTACCAAAGGCCAGCCTAAAAATAAGTTGCAGACCAGTCCTATCAGAAATACACTTGACAAGATATATGTTGAGGATTGCATCAACGCTCTGCCACTTTGAGAAACTATATCCTTGATGCTTAGATGCAATCCACTATAAAACGTGACCATTATAAGGGTGAAACTACTGAATATCTCCATTAAGGGAATGAACGCTTCTCGATCCACGAATCCCAATGGAGCTATTAATATGCCTACGAATATCAGTAGTAAAAAAGATGGTATATTTGTTCTCTTGAAGAAAATATGGCTTAAAAAACCAAGCAAAATAATAGCAGCCATGATAAAAAACACAAATATTTCGCTGATCATATAGGGTCATCATCCGAATAAGACGATACCTACATATTCAAAGAAATATATCGTAAAATAATTATTTAATACCTTAGATACCAAATTTTGACTATCGTCAATAAGAATTTTATATAATTCATATGTATTCAATAAAACCGGCTACCATTAGTTAACGTAAGTAATTTGGTTATGCGGGCCCGGCGGGATTCGAACCCGCGACCCCCGGGTTAAGAGCCCGGTGCTCTCCCTGGCTAAGCTACGGGCCCGTCTTTACCTAGAGTATAACTGTATGAAGCTTATCCTTTTATATTTATTTACTTGACTACTTTATAAAATTCTCATTCTCTGAAATTAAACAAAATATAATTATGTGGGCCCGGCCGGATTCGAACCGGCGACCTCTCGGTATATGCCCCCGTTTCATTGGGGTTATCAGCCGAGCGCTCCGCCAGGCTGAGCTACGGGCCCTCTTGTCAAAAATACGTTTAATGTCCCCCTTATTAAAAAAATTTTCTATAGCCGGGGGTAATATCAACTTATTTGATAAGACCAGTATAAGAATATTAATTTATTATTTAGGAACTAAATTATAGTATAGCATTTTCCACTAGTTGAATACCAGGTGTTTGCAACATTTAGTTAACGATCACGGTGAGTATAGTTATGAAGTTTAAACCTAAGTTGAAAGAGAAACGCTGGAATGTAGAAAATGAGCTGAAATTACTTGAGATATGGGAAAAAGAAGGAGTAATGGAGTTTGAGAATGTTGAGGATAAACCGATTTTCTCAATTGATACTCCGCCACCATATGCATCGGGTAGCTGGCATGTAGGTGCAGCGGCCCACTACTGCCAATTTGATATGTTCGCTAGATATTTTAGGTTAAAGGGCTATCAAGTTTTATTTCCCATGGGTATAGATAGGAATGGTTTACCAATAGAGATCCGTGTCGAGCAAAAATACGGAATAAGGGCGAGAGAAGTAGATAGGGAGTATTTCATAAGGCTATGTAAAGAGAACCTGGACATATATGAGAAGGATATTTTGGATATTGTGCGTCGGATGGGCATGATGGCTAGATACTGGGATCCATATAGAACTGATAGCCCTGATTATCGAGCTCTTACACAAGCCACTTTCATTGAACTATGGAAAAAAGGTTTAATATATGAGGATGACCGACCTACCATATGGTGTCCTGTATGTCATACAACAATAGCCGAGGCTGAGGTAGAGTACAAGACAAAAGATGGTTTCTTATACTATGTACGTTTCCCGCTTGAAGAAGGGGGCCATATAGTAATCGCAACTACTAGGCCGGAGCTGATAGGAGCTACAGCCGCAGTAATGTATAATCCTGAGGACGAGAGATACCAGGGCTTGGAAGGTAAAAAAGCCTTACTCCCCCTATATGATAAACCTGTCCCAATTATTCCTCACCCCATTGTTGATCCTGAATATGGAACGGGTTTAATGATGCTCTCGTCATTCGGGGATTTAACAGATGTTAGATTATTTAGGGAATTGGGATTTGAACCAAATGTATTAATTGATAAAGATGGACGCATGAATGAGAAGGCTGGTAAATATAAGGGTTTGACTGTAGAGGAAGCGAGAAGCGCTATTGTAAATGACTTGAAGGAAATGGGTCTACTGGAAAAAAGCGTTCCTGTAAAGCAGAATGTACCCATGTGCTGGCGTTCACGTAACCCCGTAGAATTCATAATAACTCGTGACCTGTATCTGAAACAAATCGAGTTTAAGGAGGAGCTTAAACGTTTAGCGGATAAGATAAAATTTTTCCCTGAGATGCATAAAACCATCTTAATCAACTGGATAGAGTCCCTCTCAATAGACTGGGCTATTACAAGGACCCGATACTACGGTACGGAAGTTCCCTTGTGGTACTGTAAGAAATGTGGGCATCCACACGCGCCTGAGCCTGGAAAGTATTACAAGCCATGGAAGGATCCTGCGCCATTCGATAAATGCGAAAAATGTGGCCACACGGAATTCGTAGGAGACCCTAGAACTTTCGATACATGGATGGACTCGAGCGTCTCGGCACTATATATAAGTGGATATGGCAAGGACGAAAGACTGTTTAGTAGGGCTTTCCCGGTTAGTGTGAGGCCCCAGGGTATTGATATAGTTAGGACATGGCTACACTATTCTTTACTAAGAGTCTATCTATTGACTGGTAAGCCTGCTTTTAAGATGATTCGTCTTTCAGGGATGGGCCTAGATGAACATGGCCATGCAATGCATAAGTCTCTAGGAAATGTTGTGTTACCAATGCCTATATTATCTAAATATGGGGCCGATGCGTTTAGGATATGGAGTGCATCTGAGACAAAGCTAGGCTTTAACTATAGATACTCAGAAGCCAAGATAGAAGCGGCTAGACGTTTCATAACAAAACTCTGGAACGTGGCACGCTTCATATCCATGTTCCCATATATCGATGATTTTAACGAGGATCTCCTCCTCCCGCTTGACAAACAGATTATCGTGGAAATGGATAAATTGATAAATACAGCGAAGGAAGAATATGAAACATTAGATTTCTTCTATACTACAAATAACCTAAAGAATTTTGTATGGAATGTCTATGCCTCTCATTATTTGGAATTAGTTAAGAATAGGGCATATAACTACAACAATGAGTTTAATGAGGATGAGCAGAGAAGTGCTTGGTATACTCTTCATAGAACGTTAAAAACAATTCTTTTATTGCTCCATCCAGTTGCACCATTTGTTACGGATTATATTTGGCGTAAACTATACAATCCAAAGGGGATACTATCAGAGAAGTTTCCTGAACCAAGTGGAATTAAGGTTACACCAAAATTCGACTTGATAATGAAGCTGGATTCAGCAATATGGAAATTCAAAGAGTTACATGGACTCTCCTTAAAAGATGGTATATCAAAGGCGGTTATACCAAAAGCCTTAGAAGAGTTCCATAGCGATATAAAGGCCACTCATAACATAAAAGAGATAGTATACGACGATGCAATCGATATAGATAGCATCGAGCTCTCTCTATAATATTTTTATACTAGTAACGTAGAGGATATCGTAGTAATGCCCCAATCCCACCAAACTGTTTAAATATTTTCCCATGTTCGGTCTTCGAAGAAATTATCTCAACCTTAAAGCCATATTCGGTAGCAGTGTCATGTAGGTAGTCTAATAATAGCTTGGTATCCTCGGGATACATTATTCCATTACTGCATTGAGGACATTTTAAGCCACTATGTTCAAGCTTCTCTATATCCTTTGCTTTTACCATCTTTTCCTCCTTATATCCACATGATTCGCATTTTAACTTGGTATGGTAGTAGTCAAAGTCATCTAGGATTAAAATTTTCTCAATGGCCCCATCATAGAGATGTCTCATCACATCCTTTAAACCATATAATACCATGTCATGTCTACGTGCCAATCTACTCATAAACTCATCAACGAGATTCTTTTCATATACATAACGAACATTCTTAAGAATATCCTTTCCTTTTATCACCATTTCTCTAAGCCCTTCTTCTCCAGAGTAATTTGTATCTATATAGTCGATAATCTTCTTTTTTAACCGATAATCCAAGTCACTTTCTTCAACAAAATTATACTTGGTAAAACCAGGTCCTCCGACTAAAATACCTCTAAGCCTCTCGAATATATCTTCCCTTAGAAACACGTCATTTACATGTTTCGCCACTCTATCAAAATAATGATGTACCTCCATTTCACGTAATCGCTCAAACCTCCTGGCAGACTGTCCTCCAGCCCGATGCTTACCCGGTATTCCAGATGTATATGTCGCTATAACATCAAGTCTTCTTCCCTCTAAAAGGCCGATAGCAGCCTCGTTAATGTCAATAGATATTAATCCATAAACCTCCTTTTCCCTAAGTAACTCCTCTAAATATTCTGTGTGAAAATGATCGTCACATCTATACAAGTTCACTTTAAGGGGTTCTGGCGGTTCGATTACATATATCTCCATCTTTTCACTTCCAGGAGGGCCTCGGGGTATGGCACCACAAAACACCACTAACCCATTTTCGGGTGCTTGATCGTAATATTTAAGCCTCTCAATAACCTTGAGAATCGCATCTTGAACATTTTTTCTTGTAGTGTCTGACTTGATATTTGACGCAGTGGAGTATTCCTCTCTCAAGTATCCTATAACTTCACTCATTCTCCTATTGGGTGGAATATACAGACTAATTAATTCTGTACCCCTACCTTCTTTTTTCCTTATTTCATCCAACATTCTCTTAAGCCAATATTTCTCCATCTCTCTATCCTGTTTCTTTCTCGCCATCTCCACTACCTCTCTTCTCTAGGTTAATTGATTAGATTGAAGATATCTATATATAAATAGCGTTTTCAAGCAATTTTATTGTAGAGTCATGTATCGGAAAATTGTCATCAAATTAACTGGCCATCTGCTTGACCCATCGGGAGACTATAATGAGTTAATCTCACTTATAAACTTCATAAAAAAGGATCATTTAGATAACAAGAGAATCTACTATTTAGTGGTTGGTGGCGGACAATATGCGAGAACTCTAATTGAAAACTTGAGAAAACATGGTGTAAACGAATATTTACTTGACAAAATTGGAATTGAGACATCCCGTATACATGCTCTATTTATATCATATCTTTTGAGACCACACGTTCATGAGCATATTCCGAGGTCAATTGAGGAAGCTGTTTTACTCGACATGAGTAAAGAAACTAATTTGGTCATGGGCGGCCTGT
>JALTNJ010000091.1 GCA_027000765.1 Nitrososphaeria archaeon
CCTTCTATTAAAGCTAAATAGAGAGGAGAATAAGACGATAATTTTCATCACGCATGACATGGATCTTGTACTAAGGTATGCGGATAATGTAATTGTATTTAACGAAGGGCGGATATTACTTGAGGGAGCTCCAAAAGATGTTTTTAGGGAAACAGAGATTCTTAAAGAAGCATGGATCGATCCCCCAGAGATATTTCAAATCGCTGTAGAACAGGGTATCAGGGATCTAGAGAACATTAGGACGCCACAGGACCTGTGTAGAAGGATGTATGGAGGTGGAGAATAGATGGTTCTACTGGAGTATAAGGATAAAGATACTTTTCTACATAGACTCTCGCCAATAACGAAGTTTATATGGCTGACTCTGACAGGCATCGTCCTCTCTATATACATGCATCCCCTTCCACTCCTACCCTTATTTATCCTAACCCTAGCACTACTTTATGCAGTGGGTGTCCCCTGGAGAGGATGGCTTAACCAGCTAATTATAGTTATTTTGATAGGCTCACTAAGCTTCTTCTTCATAGGGCTCTGGGTGAACCGGCCAGATATGTTTGTAAAGACCCCCTATGAACTTGCAAACCAGACGTTTATCGAATTAGCTCCACAAGATTTTGTATTGGGCAGGATCGCGGTTACCTACGGCGGCTTGCTATACACTGCTGGCCAGAGCCTTAGGAGCACTACTCTCCTTCTAACCATATCCCTGTTCGTGTTCACGACCTCGCCTACGGAGATAATCTCACTTCTACAGCAGTTAAGAGTACCACATAAACTGATGTTTGTAATAATGGTTGCATATAGATTCTTCCCAGAGGTCTTCAGGAAACTATCGACGGTTATATCCGCACAGAAGCTCAGGGGATGGGAAGTAAAGGTCAGCAATCCCCTAAGTATCCCAAGACAGTATTTCCCCCTTGCAGTCCCCCTATTATCTGAGGCGATCCGCCTCTCCGATAGAGTAACTATCTCTGCAGAATCAAGGGGATTCGGCAGTGGAGTATTTACTATACGTAGGAGACTCCAGCTAAGCTCCTCAGATTATATATTCATAGGTATATGGATTGTCATTACCAGTGTCTATATAGGCCTATTCCTATTATATGGCCTAGGCCTACTATAACTATCCTGGTCTCTTCAATTCTTTAATAACCTCTTCAAGGGCATTGAACATATCATTGATATCCTCTTCTGTGATATGACCCATATGACCAATCCTAAACGTTGCATCTCTTAATTTCCCATAGCCCTTAGCCAATTCAAAGCCCTTCTCCCTCATACGGTTATAGATGTCCAGACCTGAACAGCCTTCTGGGGCGAATACGACGGTTATAGTTGGGCTCTCAAACCCCTTTCTAGCCAAGATACTGAGGCCGAGTCTCTCTACACCACTCCTAATCTTCTCCGCACGATCGCTATACATTTTCAGCCAGTTATATTTCCCCATCTCCCTAATCTTCTTCAAAACCACATTAAGCCCCATTATCTGGGGGATGGGAGGTGTCGATGGAGTACTCTTTTTCTCATCCTGAAACTTTTTATA
Source organism: Nitrososphaeria archaeon (assembly GCA_027000765.1). Classification (GTDB taxonomy): domain Archaea; phylum Thermoproteota; class Nitrososphaeria; order Geothermarchaeales; family JDFR-13; genus Geothermarchaeum. The sequence goes on from JALTNJ010000091.1 coordinate 1,544, forward strand.
GAGATTTAAGTCGAAGTACCATCCTTTATCAGGCATTTTATCGGAGACCTCTAGTAACCTATCGCTTACGGCTGCGAAGGCTAGGCCCGGCGGCACTCCAAAAGCCTTCTGAGAGCTGCTGAAGACCATGTCAATACCCCATGCATCAACTTTTATATCTGCCGCACCCATAGCGCTCACAGCATCTACAAACAGGAGTTTATCATACTTCTTCACTATCTTGGCAAGCTCGGGGAGTGGATTTAGAACTCCTGTAGAGGTTTCGTTATAAGTTATTGTGACAGCCTCCACATCTTGATGCTCATCCAGAGCCTCCTTAAGAGACTCTGGATCCACTGGACTCCCAAGTTCAAACTCGAGTCTAAGACTAGTTCTCCCGTTTGTCTCAACAACCTCAGCATATCTCTTCCCAAAGGACCCAATTATAGTGACCAATACCTTGCCTTTTGGAGATACTCCACATCTTATAGATGACTCCATAAAACCTGTTCCAGAGCTGGGGAACAATAAGACAGTCTGACTTGTCTCAAGGAAATCCATTAACAAATCAACGGTCTCCATATGTAATTCCTGATACTCCCTACTTCTGTGGCTGAACATCTGACTAGCCATAGCCTCTAGAACCTCAGGAAAACAGGCTACCGGCCCTGCAGTAAATAGACGCATAAACATCACCCTACTTTACTAAAATTATTATTTCAACGGTACATGAATATATAATGCTAGAATAACATGAATTACTAGGTGGATAGGGTATGGAGGAGAAGAGGGTTATCCATCTTGATATGAGGGGAGTAAGGTCTCCTAAGCCTCTATTCGAGGTTAAGAAGGCATTGAAGAGACTTAGGGAAAATGAGGTTCTCGAGATCCTCGTTACAGACAAAAAATGTATAGATATAATCCCAAAGTTTATTATAGCTATAGGATATAACCTGTTGGCGCTAGAGGAATGTAAAGAATGTAGAGATGGAGAAATTTATTATAAGATAGTAGTTGCACTGGTCTAAAAATGTTTTTGGAGGAGGTTAAATGGCTAGAAACTATCTAATCAGCCTAGTGTTCTACTATACCTATGCGTATATTGTTTTATACGGTATTACGAGTCTACTCCAACCTGTATTTCCTATGGAAAAAGGTTTGGCATCACTTCTAATAACTCCTTTCATTATACTGTTATTATACCTGATAGGTGCTATAGCCAGCTTTAAATTAAGGGGTGAGAAGCTCGATTTAGAAGGTTTTGGCCTACGCAAATATGGAGGGTGGAAAAGCTTTGTATATTCAGCTGCATTATCAACTCCGATACCCGTCTTCTGGCTGATTGGTACAAGGATAGTAGGGTTAAACACGATAATGATAGCTACAAAACCGATATGGACTGATTCTATCAATCCTCCCAACCTATTGATCGGTGGTTTAGGGCTTTGGCTAATGACGAGTATAATTACTCTTATATTCTGGATAGCAGTACCATATGAATTATCCAGGAACTTCTCTGTAAATGTAATGATACCAGTGATAACTATTCTATGGGCAGGATTATATAATACTCCCTTTTTAACTGGTAAGATAGATCCTATCGATGTGTTTTTCTTTGGATTATTATATGCCATTGTCTATCATAGGACAGGGAATATAGTGGGTCTTATAATATCGTATCTAATAGTTGAGAACCCACTATGGTGGGTTATATCCACATTGATTCCCTTTAATAGTGAAATAACATTTCTAACTCTCCTCGTCACTCGTTCTGCAGTCTGTATAATAATGCTGATGATAGTCATAACTAGATACATCAATATCAATTTAAAAGCCTAGCTAAAGGTTTTATGTCTCCATATACAACTTCCTTTTAAGGGTGATGTTTCTTGACTTCTAAGAAAAATTATGATGTTATTATTATGGGTGCCGGTTCGACTGGTTCTAGCATAGCGTTTCACTTGGCTAAAAAGGGTTATACCAATGTTCTTGTCATTGATAGGTCCTGTGCAGGATGTGGTCAGACAAGTAGAAGCAGTGCGTTAATCAGGCTACACTATACAAATGATGTAATAAGGGATATGGCGGTATACTCTTGGCGTTTTTGGAAGGAGAGGTTCCAAGATGAGACGGGATGCGAATATAGTATATTTACAAAGACTGGGATAGGGTTTGCGGGACCAGAGGAGGGGCGTGAAGCGATGGAATATGTAGTTAAAGACCTTAAGAGAAGGAATATAGATGTCGAGCTATATGACGCGGAGGAATTTAAGAAAACAGTTTTTAAGCATATAGATACTGAGGGAATCTCTGTGGTAGCATGGGAGCCTGAAAGCGGCTATGGAGACCCAAATACAATTGTCCAGAGTTTTCTAGGATATGCACGTAAAGAAGGCGTCGAGGTATTGGAATATACACCGATTAGATCCTTGATCAAAGAGGATAATCGTATAGTAGGGATAAAGACTGATAAGGGTATCTTCAAGGCGGATTATTATATAGATGCCCTAGGTGTATGGGCGAATGACTTGCTGAAGCCAATAGGCGCAGAGCTACCTATAGAAATTGGTTTAGAAGAAGTCCTCTTCCTTAGAAATCCTGATAATAAGGATGTTGTACCGCCTGGATGGGCTGACCTATCTCTGGGCTTCTATTCTAGGCCGGAAGGCTCTAGCTATACACTCGTAGGTGGATTAGGAGCGGAGTTCAGAGATATCCCGCCTGAACCCGGGGAATATTCAAGCCCTCCCGTAGATGTGGTCGTGAAGAGATCTGAACCATATACAAAAAGGTTTCCAGGGATGACCGACGCCTCGCCACACAGTGTATGGATCGGCTTCTTTGATATAACCCCGGATTGGCAACCGATCATAGGCTTTGACCACCGTGTTGAGAACCTGATTCACATGGTTGGGTTAAGTGGACACGGTTTTAAACTCGCTCCAGCATATGGGGATGTGGTCTCAGATATAGTGATATATGGCGAGGCTAAGAACTTTAATGTAAGCGGCTTTACATTGGAGAGGTTCACGAAAGAGGAGAGTAGGCATAGTGCGTATAAATACGGGATAATAGGATAGTGAGCAGGCTATATCATGCAAACGATTTAATAGAATACCTACTACATAATATTTTTTTATGTCCGAAAAACAGGGTAAGCTCCTAGATGGTAAAGGCGCGGTCATTACAGGTGCGACATCTGGAATAGGCTATGCCACTGCATATCTATTTGCAGTTAACGGGGCTAAGGTGATAGCTACAGGGAGAAATGAGGATAGAGGCAGGGAACTAATATCCAGGGTTAAGGAGGCAGGGGGCGAAGCCTATTTTATAAAGGCTGATCTCACAAAGCCAGATGACTTAGATCTCTTAGTTGAGACAGCCGTTCAAAAACTAGGTAGAGTAGATATCCTCGTTAATAACGCGGGGATCGAGATATTAAAGGATATCGATGAAACAGAGTTGGATGAGTTTATAGACCTCTATAAGGTTAACTTATTTGCTCCGTTTTACCTAATGAAGAAACTAATACCACATATGCGTAAAAATAACGGCGGGGTTATTATAAACGTAGCTTCTACAGCTGGTTTAAGCCCATATCCAGGTGGAGGAGCCTACTGCTCTAGTAAAGCAGCGCTGATATCCTTGTCCAAGGTGGCTGCACTTGAAAACAGTAGATATGGGATTAGGGTCGTTGCATTTGCCCCTGGTCTCGTACAGACTAGGATGTTCTTCGAGGGGGTTCCAGAGGATAAGAGGGAGGAGTATGTTAGTGAGACCGCGAAGAAAGTCCCTCTAGGGCGAATAGCCTTACCTGAGGATATCGCTGAGATACTGTTATTCCTAGCCAGCGATAAAGCCTGGTATATCACAGGTAGTGTTGTAATTGCAGACGGTGGTCTAATCACAGGTAGAAGAGAGAGTGGCAATGTGCCTCCCGAGGGTAAGAAGTAGGGTATAGTTATATATAGGCCTATTGATGATTTATACAGATAATATATCATAAGGTATTAGGATAAACCGACTATTGAGAATAATTGTTAAGGAGTGATGCAGAATTGATAGACCCTCTTGTGGGTGTAGAGATCCCGCTTTGGATGTGGGTGGTTTTCCATGCCATGGTTATCCCAGCCATTATTATCGACCTCTATGTAGGCCAGAAATCTGGTCATGATATGACCTTTAAAGAGGCTATTGGCTGGGTAGCAATATGGGTATCCCTCGCCGTGGGATACGGGCTGTTAATTCATTCACAGTTTGGTATTGAGGCATCCGCATTATACTTCACAGCGTATATAGTGGAGTACACCCTCAGTTTTGACAACTTATTCGTCTTCCTTGTAATCTTCGAGTATTTCTCGGTCCCACTAAAGCATCAGCATAAAACACTGTATATAGGTATTCTATCGGCAATAGTAATGAGGGCGGCTTTCATATTCGGAGGCCTTTCACTCCTAGAGACTTTCGGATGGACGATATATATCTTTGGGATAATCTTGATATTCTCAGGTATAAAGCTCCTAAGGAGTGGTGATGAGAAGGTAGAGCCTGAGAAGAACCCGATTGTTAGGCTTGCAAAGAAGTATTTCCCAATTACTGATCACTACGTCGGCTCAAAGTTTATTGTAAGGGAAAACGCTAAGCTCTATTTTACACCACTTATCATCGTATTACTAGCTATTGAGAGCACGGATCTAATGTTCGCTGTTGACTCAGTACCCGCTGTCATCGCAATAACACATAATTTCTTCTTAGCATACACATCTAACGTAGCTGCTGTAATGGGTCTGAGAAGCCTATATTTTGCATTGACGATATTTATGATGAGGCTGAAGTACTTGAATGTAGGGCTCTCAGTGGTCTTGATCTTCCTAGGTATAAAGGTAATCCTCGGTGAACTTGGGTTCAAGCTCCCACTATACC
>JALTNJ010000092.1 GCA_027000765.1 Nitrososphaeria archaeon
GGTCCTGATAAGATGAGGACTAATGAGAAAGTATTGAATTTTGTTAGGGAGATGATGGAAAACGGTAAGGTTGTGGCCGCGATCTGCCATGGCCCCCAGGTCCTTATATCTGCAGGTGTGTTGAAGGGAAGAAAGCTGACATGCGTCAAGAACGTTGCCGTCGACGTAGTTAATGCGGGCGGTGTGTATGTTGATCAGCCTGTAGTCGTAGATGGTAACCTCGTTACATCAAGGCATCCATATGACTTACCCGCTTTTACGCAGGCGATTATTGATAAACTGTCTCAATAATCCATTTCCTTTTTTTATCTACGTAGTTCCTCTATGAGACTATTTATCCTATCCTCATTAATGGCCTCCTTTATCTCCTTGATGACTTGAAATACCTTTCTGTTGTTGATCCCTTCTTTAAGCATCTTATAATAGACTATCTTTATACAGGTCTCCCATCCACGTTTATACTCACTCGACAATCTTTTCACCCACTAAATTCCGTTGTAAGAGGGTATATAATCATCTACATTACGATGAGAGATGATAGAAAATAAAGGGATGGAAAAGACCTTAGGGGAAGAGATCGATGAATTTAAAATCTACTGTATCTACCAGGCCCTTATCCGTAAGCCTAAGCTCTGGCAATACTGCTAATGCAAGTAGTGAGAATGTCATGAATGGTGAGACCCAGTTGCATCCCAATTCCCTCCATAGTTCGTACATATCCTCCAATTTCTTGGCTACTTTCTCAACGGGTTCATCAGCCATTAATCCAGCGACTGGAAGCTCTACCAATGAAAGAACAGCCTTATCCTTTACAGTCACTATCCCACCACCTACTTCAGCCAACTTATTCACCGCGATAGCCATATCCTCATCACTACTGCCGAGTACAAGTATATTATGACTATCGTGGGCTACGGTTGATGCAACAGCCCCAACCTTGAATCCGAAGCCCTTGACAAATCCTAGGCCGATATTACCGGTCTTCTTATGCCGTTCAACCACCGCCAGCTTATACACCCACTTATCCATATCTGGAACCACATATCCACCCCTAACTTCCAATTCCTCAATAATATGTTTAGTCAATACATTACCCTCGAATGCCTCGATAACCCTGACCTCCACTTTCTCATCATCTACTGGAGACTTAATCCTAAAATCTTCAGGCTTAACTGCACATGGAAGCCTTACAGAGTTCTTTGCTGACTCTGGATACTTGGGGGTCTTTAGATCGATCACCATCCTTCCATCCTTAGCTACGAGACGACCGTCTGCAAAGACGGCTTTAACCCTAACTTTACTCAAGTTATCCAAAATCACGATATCTGCATAACGTGATGGAGCGACGCTCCCAATCTCCCTAGACAGGCCGTAGTGCTCAGCGGGATTCAATGTAGCCATCTGAATAGCGCGTATCGGGTCGACACCCTCTTCAATAGCCCTCCTCACCACATGATCCATATGACCCTGGTGAATTATGGAATCTGCTTCACGATCATCAGTAACTAGACAAACGTGACGTGAGTCCAGCCTAGCCTCAGTAACCGCCTTAACGGTCTCAGCGACATCAAGCCATGCAGACCCCTCCCTCAAATATGCATACATACCCAGTCTTAGCCTCTCAATCGCATCCTGTTTAGTAGTTAGCTCATGAGAAGAAGAGACGCCAGCTGCAGAATAGGCGATTAAAGGTGTTCCCAGTAGACCTGCATCATGACCCTCGACCACCTTACCATATTTATGAGTCGCATTTATCTTGGCAATAACATCATCATCCACATTTAGCACTCCAGGAAAGTTCATCATCTCCCCGAGGGCGATGACTCCGTCCCACCCCAGCATCTCCTCAATCTCTTTAGGCCCGAGAACCGCTCCAGCAGTCTCAAAACCTGGGCATGCAGGGACACATGATGGTGCGGTTACAAACACTTTAAGTGGAAGATCCTTGGCTTCATCAAGCATAAGTTTCACACCATCCAAACCAAGGACATTAGCTATCTCATGAGGATCTATAAAGACGGTGGTGGTGCCTCTAGGGAGAACTGCTTTGGCGAATTCCGTTACAGTTAGCATACTACTCTCGATATGGACATGTGCGTCTAAAAACCCTGGGACGATATATAGGCCTGTAGCGTCAAAAACCTCAGTGTTAGGACCGATACAATGTTTGGCATCGCCTATGAGAGCTACTCGGTCTCTTTTTATAGCTACATCAATGTTCTCCAATACCTCCCCAGAATTTACATTCACCAGTATCCCATTCTTGATAACGAGATCCGCCTTCAGCTTACCTAATGCTGTTAGAACAAGATCCTTAGAGACTTCAAATAATTTAGAACGACTCATATTCAGACCTCCGTATATGATGAAACAAACAAGTAAAAAACATCCATTTAAAATAGAGTTTTTAACATATAGATAACAAATTTACAGGCCAGTGGGGAAATTAAATAGATATAGTGTTGGGGGTTAGAGTTTAACTACAGGATTAACCAGTCTACCTATTCCCCCAATCACTATATCCACTATATCGCCCTGTATTAGAGTAATGTCACTACCAGGTACCAAGCCAGTGCCGGTCATCAATAGAGTTCCATCTGGAATGTTATTATCCCTAGTTAAATATTCTATTAATATCGGGATTCTCTTTATCATCCTCGAAGTCGAGGTACGGCCTTCATAGACTACGTCATCTTCCCTGATGATCTTCATCTCAATATTTAGACTATGGGGATCCGGCACCTCATCTGGCGTCACGATACACGGGCCGAAAGAACAGCAGCCTATAAATGTCTTTGCTTGAGGTAGGTAAAGGGGATTAAGAGACTCTATATCTCTAGCAGTTACGTCATTTACCACGGTATAACCCAATACTTCTCCAGAACCGTCTAACACGACTCCTAGCTCAGGCTCAGGTAAAGTCCATTGCGAGTCGCTCCTGACGGAGATAGGCTCCATATATCCAACACATCTTCTACCCGTATCTTTTAAGAAGAGCTCCGGCCTAGCAGCCTCATATACCAATTCGTATATAGTCTTATCCCTAATCCTGGCCACATCCTCCTCAGAATACCTCTTCCTAGCAATATGATACGTAATTCCTGCCCCCCACACCTCAAAAGGATCAAATGGAGTGGTTATCCGCCCACCGTCAATAATACCCCTAGATAGATCAACGTTATTCTCATCCACCCTCCTTCCTAGATCCAGCGTTTTACTACTCGCATATTTTCTCAGAACATCTATAGCATCTCCTCCATCAAGCCTATAGAAAGAACCATTAACTTCGGCATATAGCATTTTTTCACGGCCAATAAGGACACGATATATCTTCATAGTAAAACCTCCACTTGAACATTATATGCAGTAAAAAATAATTTCATATAGACCATTAATTAGTGATATCCATCCTTATCCATTATCACTAAGGCATATGAATTATTACGAGTATTGATATGACTAAAATAAATATTCATCAATTTTAACATTGCATACATATTATAATTATTATTGAAAGCATGTATTCAGCTTGTTCTGAGTCTGTTCATGAGGTGATTTAAATGGCTTCGAAAGAATTGCTTGATCTTCTTAATGAGGCTATAGCGAGGGAGATGCAGGTCGCTATCCAATATATGTGGCAGCATGTAATGTGGAGCGGTCCTGTGCACTTCAGCGTTAAAGACGAGCTAAAGAAGATAGCTATTGAAGAGATGAAACACGCTGAGATGATCGCTGAAAGGCTATTTTATTTAGGTGGAAAACCTACGACTAAGCCTAGTCCGATAGTGGTTGGCGAGACGCTAAAGGAGATGCTTGAAATAGATGCTAAGGATGAGGAGAAAGCTATAAAGCTCTATAAAGAGATCATGAAAAAAGCATTAGATGAGGGAGATATCGTAACAGCTAGGATATTCGAAGACATATTGAAGGATGAAGAGGAGCATCACGATACATTTATAAGCCTATTAGAAAATTTCCCAGAGTAAGAATCATAAACTGTTATTCCCATTTAACAACCTTTTTCTTTTTATCTATCCTCTTATGGGATTTGTTAATCCACAGTTAATTTTAATTTCCTGAATGCACAATAAATAAGATTATGAAAGCTACTATCAGGGCCATATTGGCATCTTTAGGCGTCATATCAATAATTATGGGTTTCTTCATTCCCTGGCTAGCCATTGGAACCTATACACTGACTCCATATGAGATCCTAACTAAACTGCCAGAAATCATCAACACATTAAAGGATATTCAAATGCATCAGGCCTCCACAGCCCTAAACCTGATGATGGCATCTGTAATTGTATACGTAATATCAATCGTGCCTATGCTTATTGCAATCCGATATAGATTGGGATTCATTATAGCCATCATCCTCCTACTTTCAGCTGGAATTGTTTTCCACGTATCTGTAGATCAATTCGAAAACGCCTTCAGCGGAATGCCATTCATCACCGAGATGATGAAGATGTATATAGTAACCTCAAGATACTCATATCTACCTTTTGCTATAGCAGCCTTAGCAGCCATAGGATACTTTTTAGGAGATGAAGAAGATTAGTGAATAAAAGCGAGTGGATTTTTACTGTGCAAATTATGTCCATAAATCCCTCCCTTTCTGGACAACATAAACAAATGTCCAGAAACATAGTTTTTGAACAATAAGTGTTCAAAAACCCCATTATGTATTAATGGACAAAAATGACGGAAAAATGGTTAGGGGATAGTTATTTCAAATATACAATAGTCGTCTCCACAGGAAGCACAGCCAGTATGTCGGACTATTAAACGTTTGTTATAAAACTGTTCTAAGAAACCAGCCAAACATCCCTCAAACAGATTTGCCTTAGGCTCCTCAGCCCTTTTCTTATACACCTCGCATTCCCAGAGATTCTCGACATGAATAGTCAACTTATTCTCCTGATCTATGTATCTCTTGATACGTCCCCATCCATATGATGAGAAAACCGCGTCCAGGAAACGCATCCCACTCTCTAAGTCCCATTTTCCAACATTTGATTTTAGATATTCATAGAGGGATCTGCCCATTGCATAGCCTATGTGATATAATAGATTTGCTGAAGCTGCATCGCCAAGAAGCTCTCTAGATGATATTATTAGGCCCTCCATCATAGGAGGCCCCATGGCGACGACACGATCATCTCCAATGAATATTGGGAACAGATGCCTACTATAGATAAATTTATCTAGGAATTCGTCGGCCCGGGTTATCTTCAATACGTAATCCTTGTCATTTATTATGGATATTAGTTCTTCAAGGGGTGTAGGCGATTTCACCATATCTATTACAACAAATATGAGGAGCCTACCATCTACTACCTTTGTCCAATCTAGGTGAGAGATCCCCACTTGCTTAGATATCAATATATCTAGAAGATCCCTTAGATTATCAATGGAGTATTCAATAAATATGTTGAGGCCAACCTGTGTAGTGTATCTTTTCTTTATGAAATTATGAATCTCAGCCGGCAAGGTCTCAATCTCCTTATCAAAAGAGACCCCCATGTCTCGCACCCACAGATAAAAAAATTAAATTCCATATGGAATTTTTCGCGAAGTATCATGCGAAATAATTTGAATTCTAATATTACATTTTCCGAAAATCTCTATTTAAACTTTTTAGAGAAGAATTTTCAGAAATTAAGATACAAATAACCTCTAAAACTATGAGACACAATGTTTTCCTGCGTGTGCTCTAATAAAATTTTTATACTAAATAGTATTATACTATATTGTTAGACATGAAGAAGCAATTTATACCTACCTTTATCGAAAACACCTTGTTAAGAGGAGCCCGTAGATCCCTGTTGAATCGCTTATCTACAGTGCTCTTCCTCCCCCCAGGATACGAATTTCTAGACATACCCGGATACCTAAAGAAGGAAAAACTGGTGGATCAGGATATCGACCTTAAATTACTTGGGTTTAAATATCCTACTCCAAATGTAAATAAATTATCTAGGTATTTGGTATCTCAATGTAAGAGAGGGGTATGTAGCCTTTCATATCCAGAATATTTATTTTCAGAGTATCCTAAATCCAGGGCCTTGTTTAAAGAGATGTTTATTGAGATTAAACAATATCCCTGTATAGTGCTCACTACAAACATGGAGCTATTCAACTATTTGGTTAAGATAGGTTTTTCAGCACATATTGTTAGTGAGTTGAGTATGGAGGAGTTGTTTAACGTCGATAAGCCGAAAATAAATTGGGGTATCCTTGACATGTCTGAGGGAAACCTAGGGGTGCTAAACATTCTTCTTCAGGAGAAGGATGAGGACGTTGCTCAACTATTGATAGAGAGGTATAGCTCGTTGGAATCTGGTCAGAGATATCTCCTATACTACCTATCTACACATGTGGGCATAGGT
>JALTNJ010000093.1 GCA_027000765.1 Nitrososphaeria archaeon
AAATAATAATCGTAAAATCGTTTAATAAGTTAAAAAATGATTAATATTATGATTATTCATTTAGGAAGATTTTCTAATAGTATCATATAAAATTCAACAAAATCTATGTTTAAACAAAAGCTACATGTAAAATAGAGTGGAGATTTGCTTTAAAATCCTTATTCTCTTTTAAACGGTATTTCAAATTTCTAAGAGATAGATGTACATTGGATGTTTCTTTTTAAATAAAAAGAGGTGCCTGTCTTTTTTCTCAACCAACTCTAGACCAGCGTAATCGGGATACGATAGCTCAAATTCGTATTTCAATGACAGTCCCTCAACTCTTAAACGCCTACTCTCCCTAACAAATATATTTATCAACTCTTGTGTGGCCTCCTTAAACTTTTTCTGATATGGTTGTAGACTATCAGCATTAGCTGCTTCCCAAGCCATTACTCTACGCCTTATAGTGAGGTCTATCCCAATATATATGAAGCCCAGTACCGTCATCAATATAAAGGCGGCTATTAAATACATAGGGTTACTTAAGAACTCGAATGGTAACATCTCCGGGTGAAGAGAGCGTCCAATTACTAATACGATGTATATTGCAGTTAGAGGCATCATGAGCTTTACGACTTGACCGGCTTTAATTAGTGAAGTTACACCAGGTATTTTAAGCGGATGAAATATTATCGTCTCTGCATCTGATCTAAGTTTCTTCCAGATATTTTTAACTCTCTTAATTCTAATCCTACTTACCATATCATCTATAACATCAGGATGAACCTTTCTCAAAACAGATAGCCCGTCGAAAATGTGAATAAGGTCATATAAGGAATCCAGCTCAGACGCTAGTTCACTATATCTATTTCTAGATGCTCCAGGCATTTTAAACAAATAATTAAAGTAGTGGTAAAAATTATAAACGTTATTTATAGCTAGACTCTCCACTATATCAGCTTATAATAGGGTTTTGTTTTCCATAGTAATGCTATATATATCAATGCAACTATAGTGGAGGAAGATATAGATAGGATACCTAATGGCAGTCCCACTAGCCTATCGACCTCATAGAAAGAGAGTAGCATTAGGCTTGATAATGCATTTAAAGTACCGTGCATCACAGATGGATATATAACGCTGCCTCCAATTAGCCTCAGAGCAACCAGCGTTATACTCCATGAGATACATAATATCGTGAAAACAAACACAGCTGTTATGTCCCTATGCATCGGGTAGTTATATCCTAATAATATTATTAGGGGGGCATGCCAGAGACCCCATATGACGCCTATTATAACTGCCGATGGAATAACTCCAAAACGGCTATATAAGATATCTATTAAGAAGCCTCTCCACCCAATTTCTTCACCTAATGCAGTCAATGCATTTATTGTCATTCCCCCGATCCCAGCTGCGACTAGCATTATAGTTAGGAGTAATGTTGGAGAAGCTCTTTCTAAACCTCCCAGAGCTCCCCCTAATTTAATTAATAAAATACTTACTGGGTTCTCAACCGGTATCCCCGAAGCCACGGCAAGTATAACGCCTATCCCATATATGAGGTATGGTGCTAGAATAGATGGAAATATAATTTTTAACATACCAAGCTTTAACCCTATACTCTGAAGATAACTACTTATTTTTTGTTTAGATAATATTCCAACTGTCACCACACCAAGAAATGGCGTATACATCCTTACAGTAAGGAGAATGGTATATAGAATATTCTGTTCACTTATTCCAAAAGTGTAGGTAAATATGTCTAGGAGGTAGGCTGACACAAAAGTTGCAAGTAGATACAACGCTAAGCCACGGAGGCCAGGTATATGTCGACTCCCAAGATCCATCTATACGCCACCTCCCTAAGGAGGTGTAAAAAATTAAAAAATGGTATATTTTCTAGCTATATTTCTCCTTAAGGGCAGCGTGTGCAGCAGCTAGCCTAGCTATTAGTATTCTGAATGGAGATGCACTTACGTAATCAAGACCTACTTCATGGAAGAAATGTATCGACTCTGGATCTCCACCATGCTCACCACATATACCTACTTCAAGCTGTGGATTGGCTTTCCTCCCTTTTTCAACCGCTATTTTCACCAGTTCACCTACTCCTTTCTTATCGATGGTTTCGAATGGATTAAACCTGAGTATTCCAAGCTCTAGGTATTGCGGCAGGAACTTGTTTTCCACGTCATCTCTACTGAAGCTATATGTTCCTTGTGTAAGGTCGTTGGTCCCAAAGCTGAAGAACTCCGCTTCCCGGGCTATCTCATCAGCGGTCAACGCTGACCTCACCGTCTCTATCATCGTACCAATCATAAATGGTATCCTGATACCGTATTTCTCCTCAACCTCCTTAGCTATCGGATATATAGCTTTCTCCTTTACGAACCTCAGTTCATCGACGATGGCGACCTGAGGAACCATTATCTGTAGGATTGGGTTCTTACCCTCTTTTATTAGCTCCGCAGTAGCTTCTAACATGGCCTTGACCAAACCCTTGTATATCTCTGGATAAGTGACGCCTACTCTCACGCCCCTATGCCCCATCATGGGATTAGCCTCTGTTAATGCTACTACTCTCTTATATAGCCGCTGCTTCTCCTCAATAGCCTCTTTCGGAGCCCCTTCCCTCTCCATTTCATAGATTTCCTTCAACAACTCCTCTGGTTTAGGTAGGAACTCATGCAACGGAGGATCTATCAGCCTAATGGTCACGGGCAGTCCATCCATAACGTCAAGCATCTCCTTGAAATCGTCCTTCACCAGCTCAGATAACTTGTACATCGCTGCCTCCCTCTCCTTTGTAGTCTCGGACAAGATTACTTTCCTCAAGACCTCTAGACGCTCCGGCTTTCTAAACATCCGCTCTATCCTCAACAACCCAATTCCTTCAGCGCCGTATTCCCTGGCTATTCTAGCGTCTTCAGGGACATCAGCATTAGCCTTAACACCTAGTCGCCTAAATTCATCAGCCCAGCTCAATAACTCTCTCAACTCTGGAATAACTTCTGGCTGTATAGTCGGCACCCTACCCAGGTATACTTCACCAGTATTACCGTCTATGGTTATCCAGTCGCCTTCTTTAACGACTTCACCATTTACTGAAAACAACTTCTTATCATAATCAATTTTAATCATCTCGGCTCCCACAACAGCAGGCTTACCAATTCCCCTCGCTACCACTGCGGCGTGTGACGTCATGCCACCCCTACTTGTAAGGATTCCCTTGGCCGCGTAGAAACCATGGACATCATCTGGCTTGGTCTCAACACGTACTAGAATTACATCCTTACCTTCCTTAGCCCAAGCAACAGCGGTATCCGGATGGAATACAACTTGACCACTTACCGCACCTGGTGAGGCGTTAAGGCCCTTTGCAATCGGCTTTGCACCCGACGACTTATCTATACGTGGATATAGGAGTTGCAAGACATGCTCAGGCTGAACCTTGAGAACAGCCTCCTCCCTATTTATAACACCCTCCTTAGCCATGTCTACAGCGGTCTTTACCCGTGCCAAGGGAGTCATCTTCGCATTCCTAGTCTGTAGGAAGAATAATGTTCCCTTTTCAACCGTGAACTCAACATCCTGAACCTCTTTATTAATTTTCTCCAATAGCTTAACCTTCTCATAAAGCATGTTATAAAGCTCTGGGAACCTACTCTTCAACTCCGATACCGGCATAGGTGTTCTGATACCCGCTACTACATCTTCACCCTGAGCATTGGGTAAGAACTCTCCATATAACTCATTATCACCAGTCGCGACATTCCTAGAGAAAACAACTCCGGTACCAGAGTCCTCACCCATGTTTCCAAATACCATTGATTGGACGTTTACTGCGGTACAATCAGCTATATCGGGCGTGATCTTGTTGGCTATCCGATAGAATATTGCCCGTGGATTCATCCAAGATCTAAATACCGCTTTAATAGCCATCTTCAGCTGCTCCCAAGGATCTTGGGGGAATCCTCCAGCCTCTTTCTCGATTATCTCTTTAAACCTCTGCACCAGTTCCACCATTCCTTCTTCCGGTATCTCTACATCACTTTTTACACCATATTTCTCTTTTATCTCATCCATAGCCTTATCAAAAACTTTATCATCTATATTCAGAACAACTTTACCAAAGAGCTGTAGGAGACGTCTATAGGCATCATATGCAAAACGTCTATTACCAGTCTGTTTAGCCAGTCCCTCAACACTCTCATCATTCAACCCGAGGTTTAATATAGTATCCATCATACCAGGCATAGAGACTGCAGCACCGGATCTTACAGACACTAGTAGTGGATTATCTGGATCCCCGAATATACGGCCTCTCTTCTCTTCAAGCCTGTGGATATGATCAACAACCTCATCCATTAATCCACTTGGGAGATCTAGGGAGTCAATTATATTCCACAGCTTCTCAATCAGCTTATCCCTGATTTCCGGCGGAGGCTGCTTCTCCAACTGACTAATGATCTTAGAGATCTCTCCCTCTCCACATTTATAGAACTCTTTACATGCTTCTGTAGTAATCGTAAAGCCCGGTGGAACTGGGAGCCCGAGTTGCGTCATCATAGCTAGACTAGAGCCCTTACCGCCAAGGAGCTTTTTATTCTTCCAATCCGCCTCATCGAAACTATAAACATATCTTGGCAATGGTGTTCACCTCAAGACACATGTGAAATAGGATTTTTGAATGAATATATAATATGGAATAACTTATAAAAATTGTAGCATTAAGCTGGATAAAATATAAAAATAGGGTGATAAATGAACGTGATCACTGTTCTTCGGAGCCCTCGTTCTCTCCTGATTCCTCGGCTTTCTTCTCCTCTTCCTCCAACTTCTTAAGCTCCTCTTCAAGCTCTTTCTCGATTTCTTCAATGGGCTTTGGAGGAGGAGTCGTGGCTAGTGTATACCCTATCCATCCAAGGATACCGAAGACCCCGAGTATAGCGATGAAGCCAGTCAACTGTAGAATTAGCACCCACCATGAGGTGAAGAATACTAGCCAGCCGTAGACAATGATGACGACGACCGAGACAACCATCAACAGTCCTCCGATCAACTGATCCCTACTCAAGTGGATACACCTCAACTAAATAATTTTATCCATTATCTGATATATTTATAATTCATAAAATTCGTCATCGACAGTGATTAATAATTACATATATTAAATAAAGTATTTGGGATTAGCATATGGACTAAATAACTTGGTCATTTCCTTTTAGTGCCTATATAGTCTCTAACAGCCTGTGTTACGGCATCATAAGAGGAATACCTAGGTGTAAACCCGGTTTTCTTTAGTTTGGATATATCAAGTAACATGAGTTTAACGTCTCCAGCCCATCCACGACCATCTTCAGTCTGGGGATTTAGGTGGAATACAACGTCTGATAGACCCATCTCCTTGACAACTATATTCGCTATGTCTAAGACAGTTATCCAGTCCTCACTACCTACATTGAATACATAGTCGTCCAGCTTACCACGAATAAGTAAGCTATACAAGTGGAGAGTAGCATCTATCGCATCATCGACGTACATATAGCTCTTTTTCTGTGTTCCGTCTCCCAAAATATCTAGGACAGACGAGTTTTTCCTCAGCTTATTTACAAAATCATAGATGACTCCGTGTGTGGATCTCCTCCCTACTATATTGGCATACCTGATAATGAGATATCTGAATCCATATAGTCTGGCATAGGTTGAAATAAGGTTTTCACATGCCAGTTTAAACGCGCCATATATTGAGATCGGCTCCATGGGAGTATAGTTTTCAGGAGTGGGTATCAAAGCAGGCTCGCCATATACAGTACTGCTACTGGCGAAGACTATGTATTCCACATCGTATTTCCTAATTGCCTCCAAGACATTGAAGGTAGCCAGGATATTTGCATTAAAATGCGTTTCAGGATCTAAAACACTAGTCTTAACATCAGGGTTCGCTGCATAGTGAAATACTACCTTTGTCTCCTTAAAACTTTGTATCCACTCCTCTGGTCTACGTAGGTCAGCCTTAGAAAAATTGAAGTTCTTCTTCCCTAGATGATGTGCGATGTTCTCCAAGGTTCCTGTTGAGAAGTTATCGATTATAAATATGTTTTCACCTTGATTCAGAAGATGGTCTACTATATGGCTCCCTAAAAACCCTGCACCACCAGTCACTATTATCTTCATCCGACGGACCATCTCCTTCATCCAACAGGAAGTTTTTACATAATATTATTATCTCGACGAATAATATTTTATTGTTAATCTACTGAAAATCATTAGCAGAGCGTGAGACATCCATGAAGATTCCCATATCGAAACCAGTTATATCTGAGGATGAGATCAATGCCG
>JALTNJ010000094.1 GCA_027000765.1 Nitrososphaeria archaeon
AGGGATATAAAGCCAATTGTATTCAAGCCGATAAGGCCTATGTTGGCTACCCCGGCAGATAGTATAGCCGAGGCCTTTTCACTTATAGGTGGGGGAGAAGCCGCTGTAGAGGTTAAGTATGATGGTGCTAGGGTCCAGGTCCATGTTAAGGATGGTCGTGTAAAGATATTTAGTAGGAGGCTTACGGATGTCACGGAGAGCCTTCCAGAGATCATTGAGACTGTGAGAAATGCTCTACATACTAAGGTGAATGAGTGTATATTGGAGGGTGAGGTTGTCGCTGTCAAGGATGGTAGGCCCTTGCCTTTCCAGGAGTTGATGAAGCGTTTTAGACGGGTTAAGGATATCGAGTCTGTGATGATGGAGATCCCTACCCAGATATTCTTCTTCGAGATAATATATGTGGATGGAAGGCTTTTGATAGATCAACCCTATGTTGAGCGGTATAATGTTTTGGAGAAGATAATGTCGAGAGACCTCTTGGCCGAGAGGATAGTCACATCAGATATAGATGAGGCTGAGAGCTTCTTCAAGAAGGCCTTGAAGGCTGGGCATGAGGGTGTTATGGTGAAGAGGCTAGACGCACCATATATCCTCGGGTCGAGGGGGAAGAACTGGATCAAGGTCAAGACCGCTGAACACGTAGATTTGGTTATAGTCGGGGCTGAGTGGGGACATGGTAGACGGAGGAAATGGCTTAGCGACTATTACCTAGCCGCCTATAACCCGGATACAGGTGGATATGAGCTGGTTGGTAAGACGTTTAAGGGCCTCACAGATGAGGAGTTCCAGTATATGACAAACCGTCTCCTTGAGATCGTGGTTCGTGATGAGGGGTATAGGGTGTGGGTGAAGCCTGAGATAGTAGTTGAAGTAGCGTTCAACGAGATTCAGAAGAGCCCAAAGTACAGAAGTGGATTGGCTCTTAGACTAGCTAGGATAACACGCATAAGAGAGGATAAGTCTCCCTCAGAGGCCACGACTATACACGAGTTAAGGCGGATGTATGAACAGCAATTTAGGTATAAGGGTAGGTCAGGAGACATGTAACAATGTAATTAATCTAGTTGTAACCAAGTATACAACAAACTTCGCAACATTAATATTAAATATTTTTTCCAGACTAATATTAGTGGCATCAACCGGCCAGGGGGTGGCGGTTGAAGACCCGAACCCCCACGCTGACAGGCCGGCTGAGATGCCCTCGGGGCTCTAAACGTCTCCGAGGCCCCCGAGAAGCTAGATAAAGTTCAAGACCCCGCGGAGGGAAGGAAGCCCAACCCTCCAAGGGGTAAAGAGGGCATTTATCTAGCTTCTCGGGAGTGCTAAGGGGATGTGAGGAGCCTCATCGGGCAATAATAATCTTCAGCCGGCCTTTCCAAGGCCGCATTAAAAATGATGTGGCCTTGGAGGCGTGGAGGATCGGGTTGTGTCCAGCTACCCTCAGGACCCTGAGAGAATGGAGGCACGGGGAAGGGTTCGCCGGCCCCTTCTTCCGGGCAAGCCGAAGTTCTCTCGGGGATCCGTGGGCCCAGGGGGGTTGGACAAGACCGCCTTAACCCTGGCCGGTTGATGCGGGCCCTTCTTCGAGTTTCTCAAGAGTTTCTCTCAGTTCCTTTAATGTTATTAGGAACAACATATTATTCTCCCGATACTCGTCTTCCTCATACTGTAGTTTATTCTTTGGATTCACCCACTTGTATTTCCTAACATCGATCAAGTTTCTAAGGAGTTTCGCGGCTTCCGTTATATATCCCATCTTAATGAGTGCCCTTGCAAATAGGATGTTAAACCTTGGCCACACTCCTCCATTTATAGATGTATATGGCTCAAGATCCTCTACACAGGTTCCATAGGGAACGGGGTAAAATGATGTGAGGAGACCCTCTACAGTCAGCTTAGATGCAAGGGTCTTCATATGAGTCTTAACCTTATCCTCACCCTGTAGAATCACAGACTGTGTAATGTAGACTGTGTCTAGGGAGTATGTCAGGTCATACTTTCCATATCTATCCAGTCCATTTACAAAATAGTCTTTTATCCATAGTTTGTTTAATATTGCGTCGGAGGCCCTAGACAACCTCTTCTCAATCTTCTCTATATACTCTTGATTCCCTATGGAGAGGAACAGGTCATATGCCTCCTCCAATGCTAGGAAGGTGATTAAATTAGTATATGTTATGCTACCTTCCCTACATGCACCCACTGCCCAGTCTTCATTACCAAGCTGCTCCACCAACCCATCGTTATTAACATCTCTAAGGAGTAGATAATCCACACCTTCCTCGATACTCTTTATAAAATCACCTTTGAGCTTGTCCTTCAGAAGCCTATATGACTTAGATAGTATCAATACAGCATATGCAGTTGAATCTAGGTCTGGATACAATCCATATATATAGAGGTGATCCCTCCCAATGACTGTTGGAAAGGCTCCAGCGTTGGTCTTTAAATACTCATCATCTACATGTATCTCCCTATATTCCGTGACAGGTGAATATCTACCATATGACACTTTATAGATGGTCTTCTTCTTCAACTGGGAATTATATATCCGATGGACGAGGGGGATAAGAATTGTCTCAATATACTTCATCTCCCTAGTTAGGAAGATATACTCAAATATGTGGTAGAGGTCTCTAAGGCTAATCTCCATATCTAGGTGTGTAGATATGTCTATAAGGCCGATTTCAGCCTCCCTCTTTATCTCTCCCTCGTGTTCAAATAGGAATCTAACCTCTTTAAGTGAATATATCCCACTCATTTCACAGCCCTCATGAGAATTTACATATAATTCTAATCCTATGAATTAATAAATTAAGTCCATTGAATTTATTTTATCTTTGGCTTTATACCTAGTCCACTTATTGGGAAACCCTATATTTAACATATTGATATACCATTATTAGACGTAGCATGGTGGAAGTATTATGCCTAAGAGAGTATTGATTACAAATGATGATGGATATAGGAGTACTGGTATAAGGAGTCTTGTAAAGTATATGGTTAAATATGCTGAGCCTGTTGTAGTGGCTCCCGACGGGCCTAGGAGTGCAGCCGGCCTCAGCCTAACACTTTATAGGCCTATTAGAATCAGGGAATATACATGGGATGATGTAAAGTATTATGCGGTTAATGGGACTCCAGGGGACTGTGTGACGATAGGCTTATTCTATATCTTCGACAAGAATCCCGAGATGGTTTTATCGGGTATTAACATTGGTGAAAACCTGTCTCTACTCGAGTTCTTTATGAGTGGCACTGTAGCAGCCGCTATATTAGCATCTATCCATGGTATACCTGCTATAGCATTCTCGAAACGTGAGGTGGCTACAGATGTCATGTTAACACATGATGTGAGGAGTAACTATGATGATGTAGGTATGATAGCCGCCGAGATCGCGTCCTACTTCCTAGACGAGCCCCTTCCAGAGGGGATAGATCTCTTAAGCGTCAACTTCCCTGTGGAGCTGACCAAGGATACGAGGATATCGATCACTAGCCTGGCACAACTATCCCTGATATCAAAGATATATGTACGTGATGATCCTCGTGGAAGACCCTACTACTGGATATGGGGTGAGAAGCTCAGTGAGTTTCCGGAGGGCACTGATGCATATGAGACGGTTGTCAAGGGTAATATATCCGTCACCCCAATTTCACTAAGGGGTTTGAGCATCAGTAAGCCTGAGGCATCTCAATTCAATAGTTTCAAGAAGTATATGGATGATGTCCTGAAGAAAACCCTATGATATACCTGCTGCATAGAGACTTCTTTATATACTTAATAATGTTATACTGATTTCTGTTGAAGCCGGGATATTTCTAATTAAATATGTGGGATCTATTATGGAGGTAGTGTCTAATGACCCTTGATCTCGTGGTAATAGGACTCGGCCCCGGGGGAGCCTCTACACTATATTCTGCAGCTAAACATGGTCTTAAGGCACTGGGTATAGATAAGCGTAGGGAGATTGGTGTCCCAATCCAGTGTGGCGAGCTATTGCCACAGCCACATACATATAAGGAGATCCTGCCAAAAGCCAAGCACTTGGAGTTACTGACAAGTTTCCCAGATAATATCATTAGGAATAAAGCAAGATATGTCTCATTATATTCTCCTAAAGGCGTTGAATATAAGGATGCCTTTGACACATATATAATCGACCGTAGTAGATATGATAAATGGCTTGTGTCAAAGGCTATTGAAGCTGGTGGAGACATATGGATCGGATCCACTGTTCATAAGCTGGAGAAGACCTCCAAAGGCTATCGTGTCCTGGGTAGGGGGAGATCAGGCTTCTTTGAGGTTGAGGCTAAGGTCGTGGTTATAGCTGCTGGAGCATCGTCCAAGCTCATCGAGATGGTGGGTCTGGAGAGGGAGAGTGATGAGCATAACTTGGGGCATGTTGTCCAGTATGTGATGGCTGGCGTAGAGGCTGATGAGGATAAGATTGAAATGTATAGTGGGAGGAGATACTGTCCAGGGGCGTATGCATGGATAATTCCCCGTGGGGAGGGATATGCAAATGTTGGGCTGGGGATTAGGAAGCCTTATGTAAGGAAGGAGGATAGAGATCTACCGATTATTGAGTTCCTACATAGATTTATATATGATCATCCAGTGGCCTCTAAAAAACTCAGTATGGGTAAGGCTATAAGCGTGATAGGCGGAGTCGTCCCAGTAGGCCCTCCTCTTAAATCAGTTGGAGACAATGCCCTCCTAGTCGGGGACTCTGCTAATCAGGTTATCGCTTCTCTAGGCGCTGGTGTACCAACTTCAGTTGTTGCAGGCTCTATTGCTGGTGAGACTGTGGCTGAATATCTCAGTGGAGATGCTGAGCTAAGTGAGTATGAGAGGAGATGGCGGCGGGAGATCGGCGACGCGATAAATAATGGTTATCAGCTGAGACTGATGATAGACACGTTATGTAGGAGTGATACGCTTATGGAGCAGGGCCTCAAGATATTTGGCCAGGAGCATATGTCGGACTTTGTTAGGACAAAAGTCCCCGCAGCCTCGAAGTTCCTCGTTTGGATAGAGAAGATAGCTAGAACTCTATGATCTCCACGGTTTTCTCAGGCATCTTTAATATGGCTAGGCTCCTCTTTCCACTTAGATATCCGCATACCTCCCCAGGCATTAAATGAAGGGTTTCTCCAACATAGTCAACCCTTATCTCATGTAGATGACCCCTGACCACGACATCATATAACCCAGAGTGGAGGAGCCCCTCTACTAGAGCCTCGTCAGTACCATGGAGCAGCGCTATCTTCCCCTCTAGGTTTAGTATAGCCGTATGGTAGGTGAAGCTCCATCCACTATCTTCGTAACGCCTTTTGATAAGCTCCTTCTCCGCATCATTGTTTCCTGCTACACCGATTATCCTTGCCTTTACACCTTTCATCCAGTTTACGACGAAGGGCGCTATATGGTCTCCGGCGTGTAGGACAATATCAACCTTCTCCTGGTTCAGTATATCAACCATCTTAAGAACTGCATCCTTATTATCATGTGTATCTGACACGACTCCTATCTTCATATTAATGTAATATAATTACTCCAGGTAATATTCCTTAAGAATAAGCTTGTATTTTAAACATAATCTTCTAAGCTGGCTGCATCAGGCAGATCCCTAAGCTCCTCCCCATTCTCAACGTCTATAAACACGATTTTATTATCCTTCTTCCTATAGGCTATCAATGGTTTTGCAAGGAGGCCATCACTATATTCACTAAGCTTCTCAATAGTCTTCTTAATATCTCTCTTCCTAGACTTACACTCTATTAGATAAACCCTCTTAGGTGCTATGGCGATGAGGTCTATGGGCTTGGAACCCGCTATTCTAAAGACCCTATATCCCTTTTTCTCCAAGTATCTCTTAACCCTACGTTCGAAGCGGTAGCCCTTACGATAGTTTCTATTCAATTTCTACTCATAATTTAATTTGTATCCTGCTGTAATTTAGTTTTTATCTTAATATAACCATTTTTGAATTATATGATAGAGAGTAGTTGGTTGAGGTGGTTGTTGATTGGATAAGGCCGAGAAGGTTATGAACCTAGCGGTTAGAAGAGGTTTTTTCTGGCCAGCCTATGAGATATATGGTGGAGTCGCTGGCATGTATGTCTGGGGTCCCCTTGGAGTAGTTCTTAAGAATAAGATCATAGGATTATGGAGGGCCATGTTTATAGAGTCGCATGATTTCTTGGAGATTGAGAGCCCTGCTATAGCCCCTTATGTCGTGTTTGAAGCCTCTGGTCATGTGGGTAGTTTTAA
>JALTNJ010000095.1 GCA_027000765.1 Nitrososphaeria archaeon
CAGAGCCCTACATATGTTTCTATGGCGGGGACCCCTTGATGAGGGTAGATCTGATAAAGCTTATCATGGATGAGATCCCCGCTAAGAGATACATTATCCAGACAAATGCCTTAAACCTCAGTAAGCTAGGTAGGGAGTATATCAGGAGGATAGATACCCTGCTTGTATCGATCGATGGACGGGAGGAGACGACTGACTATTATAGGGGGAAGGGAGTATATAAGAAGGTTCTCGAGGGTATCCGGTGGGCTAGGAGAAACGGGTTTAAAGGTGATCTAGTCGCTCGAATGGCTGTATCAAGTAATACAGATATCTTTGAAGACGTTGTACACCTCATATCACTGGAGGATCCCAAGTTTAACCATGTACATTGGCAACTGGATGTCCTATGGGATTATCCCCCGGCTCAGAGATATGATGATTTTGATAAGTGGGCTAGTGAGAGTTATAACCCTGGGATATCCCGTCTGATTAGATACTGGGTTGATGAGATGGAGGAGGGCTATGTACCTGGAATAGCTCCGTTTAAAGGCATTGTATATAGTATGTTAACAGGTGAGAACACTAGGCGCCTTAGATGCGGATCTGGGATAGATGCATTTGGAATATCCACTGATGGAAAGATAATAGCATGTCCAATAGCTCCAGAATACAAGTTTAATGTAGTGGGTGATATATGGAGGTCAAAGCCCAATCAGCTACCCTATTCCTCGGTTGTAGGCGGTCCATGTAAATCATGTGAATATTATGAGTTGTGTGGAGGAAGATGTCTATTCGCTAATAAAACGATGTTATGGGGTGAAGAGGGGTTTAAAAAGGTGTGTGGCACCGTAATCCACTTAATCGATGAATTGAGGAGGGCCTTACCAAGGATTAGAAATATATTAGAAAGGGGTATTGTAAAGATGGATATGTTGAGGTATCCTCCGTATACCAATAGCGTCGAGATTATTCCCTAGACTCCTCCAATATTTTCTTTAATGCCTCCACGTTCTCCTCATGAATAGATTTTCTTCTCTTGTCGACGTATATCCCTAGTCTCCTCGCCATATCTAGTGTAATCCCTGCTGCCTTCAACTCACCTATACTGAATCCCCGGCCGATCCTCTTCTGCCTCTTCCTAGTACCTGGTTTATATACTTGTGAGGAGACCATGGAGCACCACCTCTAACTTTCTCAAGTGGTATCTTTTTTATAGAAGCTTTATATAAATATTTCCCTCCCTCTATTCGTAGATCTTCGATGGGGGCGGGGCTTCCCTCGCCAATGCATTAAACAACATATTCTCCAGCTTCATCTGGTAGGCAAGTATCTTAGCGAGGTCGCTTGCCGTGACCACTCCTACAAGCCTATTCTCCTTATTTACTACAATGAGCTTCCTCACTTTATTCTTAGCCATTATCAAAGCTGCATCGGTTAGGAGGGAGTCCTCGATAACTGCTATAATGGGGGATGACATAACGTCCTCAGCCTTAACTTCCTTAGGATCCTTATCCTCAGCCAATACCCTTCTAACCAGGTCTCTTTCAGTTATTATACCCACCACTCTCTCTTTCTCCATTACAAGGCTATAGCTACTCCTAGCCTCAGCCATCTTCTTAGCAACCTCAATTATCGGGTCTTCTACACTGACTACAACTAACTGTGTTCTCATTACATCTTTTACCTTAGCCTTAATCACTTTATCAACTGCCCCCTCAAACTCTTCATACATTAATTATCACTAAAATTCATATATTATCTTATTAAATACCTAGTTATACAAATAATTCATATAGATACAATGAATTTTAAGGTTTTGTTGTTTCTTATCTACATATAACAGTAGTATGAAAATTTTATATATTATTTTTAACTAGGTAAATAAAATTAATAAAGATGTATGTTATTGAGAAGAATTTGTGGTCTGAAATGGGTATTAAAATAAAGTCTCCTCCAGAGTGGGGCATCGACCGAGTTCCAGAAAAGATCAAGGAGCTGAGGACCATCGATTTCTTTGTTTTATGGAGTAGCCTAGGTATAGGATTGCTAGTGTTCGAAGCTGGAGCCTTCCTCTCCCGGCCGTTCGAGGAATGGGGTTTCGGCCTTGGCCTTGGAGAGGCGTTTATAGTCTCTCTGCTGGGGTCTATCATAGGTAGCTTCCTATTGGCGGCTGTAGGTGTTATAGGTGCTAGGGAGTCTATCCCTACTATGGTCTCGCTCAGACCTGGATTCGGTATATTCGGCTCTTATCTACCAACTGTACTAAATATTATTCAGTTGGTTGGATGGGCGTCATTTGAATTAATTATAATGGGTGAGGCTGCGGAGTCATTATCTGGACTGCCCAGTCCAATATGGGTCTTACTATTCGGTATATGGGCCTTTATAATGGCTATATGGGGACCGTCTAGGGTTGTTAGAGAGTGGCTTGAGAAATTCGCCATATGGTTTGTCTACGGCTCCACAATATGGATTACATATATGATCATGACCTCGGGAGCGATCCCTGCCCCAGTATTTAGGGGAACTGATTTATCCACGTTTCTACTTGCCTTAGATCTTGTAATCGCGATGCCCGTATCATGGATACCCCTTATATCCGACTATAATAGGTTTGCTAGAAAGCCGGAGGATAGCTTTAGAGGAACCTTCTTCGGGTATCTGCTGGCAAATACATGGTTCTATTTCCTAGGTGCAGCCTTATACCTCCTCTATCCAGGTGAGTCTATAGTAAGGAGTATCGCTATACTCTTCTTCGGTAATGTGGCTCTGCTGCTGATCCTCGTTGACGAGACTGATAATGCATTCGCAGACATATACTCTGCCGCAGTCTCACTACAGAATATAAATCCTAGGATTAGACAGTGGATATATGCCTTGGCAGTCACGGTTATAAGCATTGGAATCGCGTTAACCATTCCTCTTCGTGAGTATGAGAACTTCCTCCTACTAATCGGAGCCAGCTTCATACCCGTAACAGCAATCCTCTTGGTAGACTACTTTATTGTCCGCGGCAAGTCCTACGACGATGAATTACTGTATAAAAAGCCTTTCTCAGTAAGGCCTCAAGCTATCATAACATGGGTAGTCGGATTCATAGCCTACAATGTCTTTGTCTCAATATATCCGGTGATGGGTGCCACACTACCTACTCTGGGGGTGACTGCATTGATATACTATGTTCTATCAATTATATGGAGGTGAGAATCGGATGATCAAGTTAAATATGTCTAGGAAGCTCCCGGTTGCAATGACCATAGCTGGTAGCGACTCTGGTGGAGGAGCAGGTATACAGGCGGATCTAAAGACCTTCGCTGCTTTTCAAGTCCATGGGACCTCGGCTATAACCGCTATAACTGCTCAGAATACATATTCAGTTACAGGGGTCCAGGCAATAGAACTTGATATTATTGAGAAGCAGATAAGGGCAGTTGTAGAGGATATGGGTGTGGATGCTGCTAAGACAGGGATGCTGTATAATACTCAGATAATCACTCGTGTTGCAGATGTCCTTAACGACTATGATTTTCCTGTGGTAGTTGATCCAGTTATGGTGGCTAAGAGTGGTGCAGATCTTCTTTTACCCGAGGCGGTTGAGGCATTAGTAGACAAGCTTTTACCTAGGGCATTGGTTGTAACTCCCAATAGGAGAGAGGCTGAGAAGCTGTCGGGGATATTGATCAATGATCTTAAGACGGCGAAGAAGGCTGCTAAAGAGATTGCCTCTCTCGGTCCTAAGGGAGTTATTGTTAAGGGAGGCCATATCTCCGGCTCTACATCTACAGATGTATTTTACTATGAGGGTGAGTTTATTCTGTTGGAGTCGCCGAGGTATGATGATAAGACGACGCATGGAACTGGCTGTAGTTTCTCAGCGGCAATTGCAGCGGGATTAGCAAGGGGATATGATGCTGTGGAGGCTGTTAAGGAGGCTAAGGTATTCATATCAAACGCTATTAGATACGGCTTATTGATTGGAAAAGGCTATGGACCAGTCAATCCGATGACCATACTGTATAGGGAGGCTTCGAGATACGCTACTATTAGGGAGTTGAGTGAGTTCCTGAACTGGCTCTCTAAACTAAAGGATGTAGGTAGGCTGGTTCCCGAAGTCGGTATGAATGTCGCATATTCCACGATATATCCACTTGATACTAACGATATAGCTGCGGTGCCAGGTAGAATTAGGAGGATGCCTTATGGTGGTATAATATTCTCAACACCTGAATATGGGTCTAGTGACCATTTATCTAGGTATCTCCTCAAGATTAGGGAGTATGACGAGTCTATTAGGGTCGTGGTAAACATAAGATATGACGAATATTTCCTATCACGGTTTAGGGAAATGGGGCTTAAAATATCTTATTATGACAGGAGGGAGGAGCCGGAGGAGATTAAGAATATTGAAGGAGCAACTGTTCCATGGGGTGTGGAGCAGGCTGTAAAGCACCTGGGTAGTGTGCCGGATGTAATTTATCATAAGGGTGATATTGGTAAGGAGCCTATGGTCGTCTTCTTCTCCAGGAGTCTGGATGAGGCTAAG
Organism: Nitrososphaeria archaeon; assembly: GCA_027000765.1. Taxonomy (GTDB): domain Archaea; phylum Thermoproteota; class Nitrososphaeria; order Geothermarchaeales; family JDFR-13; genus Geothermarchaeum. The sequence goes on from JALTNJ010000095.1 coordinate 4,526, forward strand.
AAGATAATCATGGGTGTTTTAGGAGGTGATGGAGATGAGGCTTAGTATAAGGATATCTATGATCGCGATATTCACCGCATTAGGAGTATGGCTTGCACCACTCTGGTTCCCGATACTAACGTCAAGGGCGTTTCCATTCCAGCATATGATAAATGCATTGGCAGGTGTTATACTAGGGCCTATAGACGCCGTCATAATTGCATTTCTAATCGGAGTCATTAGGGTATCCTATAACCTGGGTAGCCCCTATGCATTTCCAGGTGGATTACCCGGTGGTTTTGTCGTTGGCTTGGCGAATATATTGCTTAGACGATATATGAGTAGGGGAAGGGCGGCGAAGATAGCTGTCTGGACGGAGCCGATAGGCACAGTCTTAATAGGAGCAACGTTGGCGGCGTTTATCGTAGCACCTTGGATCATGGATGTTAAGATGATGAGTATGTTATCTGAAAACGTTATACTAGGGCTGTTAACATTATATGGAGGATGGGCGTTAAGTAGTTTTATAGGTGTTACAATAGCATTCTTCATTATAGTATTCATGGATAAGAGCGATCTTTTAAATAAGCTGGTGCGTGATTAGGTTGCATCACATTGACGGGAAATGGATTCAGAGTATTCTAGGGAAGCGGACGCTCATAATAGGGGACGTCGGCACTGGTAAAACGAGGTTTACAGCTGAGATCATAAAGAAGATGATCGACCTAGGATATGGGGATGATATCACGGTCATAGACCTAGGTCCAGAGACAAGCGGGGTAGGATCTAGATTAGCCACCTACCTCCCTAGGATAAAAAGGGTTAGGTACCTGCATCCACCTAAGCTATATGCACCTAGGTTGATGGCAAAGGACGTACGTGAGTTAAATAAATACATGGATGAAAACTATAAGATGGCTAAGGCTGTGATGGAGAAGTATCGAGTATCTCCAACTAAGATACTCGTCATCAACGACCTAACTATATTCCTGCATCGAGGGAGTGTCGATGAGCTAATGGATATAATCAAGGTTTCAGACACCTTTGTAGGTAATGCATACTATGGATCGTATATTATTGATAAATTTAATACTGGTATCGATTTAATTGAGAGGAAGCGGGTTGAGAAGCTCCTCGAGCACATGGATATATTGATAGATCTAAACAAGGGTGATGCCGATCATATTCCAGTCGAAGGATGAGATACGGAGATATGTATGGACTGAGATGGAGAGACGTGGGATAGCGAGGTTCCCCCTACCACCATATAATAGAATACCCAATTTTGAGGGTGCGGAGGAGGCAGCGGCTAGGGTTAGGGAGCTGGAGGAATATCTTAATTCACATGTAATAAAGGTAAATCCCGACTCTCCTCAGCGGCTGATAAGGGAATATGCCCTAAGGGATGGAAAGACCCTTGTAATGCCCACTCCAAGGCTTAAGAAAGGGTTTCTAGTTTTAAAGCCGCGTGTTGTCAGGGGGCGTGAGAGACATGCCTCTACTATAAGGGGTAGCTTCAAATATGGGATAATCTATCCCCTGGAGAAGCTGCCTTCCATAGACTTTATTGTTGAGGGCTCTGTAGCCGTGTCACTAGACTGTGGTAGGATTGGTAAGGGAGAAGGATATGCGGAGCTGGAATACGCAGTTTTACGCGAGCTAAATCGTGTTGAGGATA
>JALTNJ010000096.1 GCA_027000765.1 Nitrososphaeria archaeon
CACTCTGTATCACCACCGCGTTCAAGTTATCAATATATGTCTTAGGGATATCGATCGGAGAGCCGGTAAGCCTTTGAATAAGCTTCTCTACTGAGGCGGCGTGGAACGTTGATAATACTGGATGTCCCGTCTGCATAGCCTGGAATGCTACAGCTCCCTCTACTCCACGGATCTCCCCTACAATGATATAGTTTGGCCTCTGCCTTAATGCAGCACGTAGCAGGTCATACATCTGTACTGAGGCGGATTTATCCTCCCCCTCCCTAGTAACCTCCCTAGTCCAGTTCTCATGAGGACACAGAATCTCTGGCGTGTCTTCAATACTCACTATCTTCGCGTTTGGCCTTATGAAGGGAATAATGGCTTTTAACGTCGTCGTCTTTCCAGAGGCTGTTTCTCCACATACCCATAGGCTCAACCCATTCTCAAGTAGCATCCAGATATACGCGGCTTCTAGGAAGTCCATTGTATTCCACATGCATAGCTGGATGATGCTTAGTGGCTTACCAGTAAATTTCCTAATGGTGAAGTTGCTTCCCTTTATACTGACATCTCTTCCAAAGACTATGTTTATCCTAGATCCATCGGGTAAGGTAGCGTCTATAATCGGCCTCCTGTAACTCGCTGGCTTACCTATTCTCTCGGATAACCGGATTATAAAATCATTTAGCTCCTCCTCCGTATCAACCTCTATCGTTGTTCTACAGCTACTAAATATCTTATGTTCCACAAAGATAGGGCCTATACCACTACACGATATATCCTCTATATAAGGATCCCTTATCAGAGGCTCTATAATTCCAATACCTATCTTCTCCTTCTCCAAAGTATATTTAATCGCATTATACCCGTTTTCATTTACATGGATTATTATATGATCCCCCTTATTCTCAACCCGATAATCCTCGATTTTCTTCAGCTTCCTATCAATCTTAATGACTTCATCGATCGCCTTGAACAATAGATCTCTCTGCTCATCAGGAGTCTTGAAGTCATAAGATTCATCTATTATTAAGGCGATGGCGTCTTCCACCGTCTCCCTAAGGCGTTTAAGCGACTTCGGTATCGATGGCTCAATAGGATGATATATAGCTCTGTCTCCAATCGTCTTAATATAGATATGTATAAATATTGGGTCTCCAACGGGATAAATTATATTTACACGCTTAAGATACCTCAGGTCCCTAGATAACTGCTCTAGATATACGGGTTCACTACCGAGTTCACGTGTAATATTCTTCACGTATTCTCTTAGGTGACTATTCTTGTCCAATGCATCTCTATATGTTGGTGATGACTCTAGTCCTAGCTTCGTAATCTCGGACATCGTCTCACCCTAGGCCTTTGCCTGTGAAAACGGTAATACCTTTATGCCGAACGCCGGATCTACTTCGAAGCTTATTATGGTATTTGTAGGTTTGAGGGCTCCCCGGAGCTTATTTATAGATATGAATCTAACCATCCTCCCTCCTACTTCCTTCATACTCAGGGATATGTGTCCATCGCATATAGATCTGATTCTAATTAGCAATTCCTCGTCAAACGCATAGGGATGTATCGTGATAAAGACAGACTTGATATTCTCATCGACGATCTTCCGCAAAGTCGAAAAGAACTCGAGGATATCCTTCTCCACGGCATGAGTCACGATATATGTTAGAGAGTCTATAATAAAGATATTATTCTTCTCATCGATCTCAATAAGTCTCAGGAGCATATTCAAATATCTCTTTGAGATGTATTGGTTCCAAGATATTCCAGTTACATGGAGCTCCGTCACCATCAGCCGTCCAGCTAGGAAATATAGTTTAACATCATATGTTAGAGCTTTCATCTGTTTAATCAGGCTCCTCACCGTGTTTTCCGTAGTTATGTACCTGACCCTAAACCCTCCTTTGAGGGCCCCATATGTAACCTGTTGAACTAACACACTCTTCCCAGTATCATTCATCCCCTCGATGACGGTGAGCGTCGGCATGGGAAACCCACCGATCCTCCTATCCAACTCAAAGTGATTTAGTTTTATAACATTCCCAACGTCATCCCCTTGTTCACTCAAGGCTGATCACCTACCGCAACATCACCACTTCCATTTGGTAGTGTAAATACGATCACATATTCAGTTTGATTATCACGGGGATACATCGTAGAAAGATGTACCCTTAGTAGAAGCACCTCATTTGGATCCCAGGCACCTGTGACTGTAGATAAATTCACTGGATTAAGGATCTCTCTACCAATGTCAAGGTCATATACTGACACTACCTCCCAAAAATCTGTTTCTCCAACAGCACCACTTTGATTATAGGGGATAAATACCGATCTCTTAACACCATTGGTATAATATATGAGTACGAGGGTGATGAATCTAAAATCCTTCAGAAATATATTTCCTCTACCCTCATTTAGGATCTTCATCTCAAGAGTAGTGTTGTCAATCCATGAGATACTCGTCTTATTGATACTGATTGAGGAGTATAGTTTCTCCTTCTCAATAGAGATGTCCTCCGCAATTATCTTTTTAAGCTCCTGTTGAATATTTGCCTGTGCATCTATATAATACATGAAAAATGGAAATATTGAGATCATTAGTACACCGATAACCAGGATCGCTCCATAGCTTCCCACGACACACCACCTAAATCGCTATGCTATACTCGGTTTTCTCACCATTGTATGTAATGTACAATGCGTGGTAATCGCCTGTCGACTGGGGCACTCCCAGATACAGGGTTAATAAAATTGTCTCACCAGGATCCCAGTATCCATCTACATCCACATCATTTATCGCGCTATACGTCCATGTTGGCGGTGTCGAGGAATTGAAGGGAATATAATCCTCACTACCTCTTTTCCCCCAATAAAGGTCCCCCCTTCCAATTAGGTCGTGGGGTATATGGTTTAACCCCGTATTCTTAATCCATAAATAGACCGTGTCATTATCTACAGTGGTGAAAACGATCTCAACTTTTGTAGATATCTTCTCCTTAATATTCTGGGTCATAGCGACCTGGATATAACTCATCTGCTGCAGATTCGTAACTACTGCAGCCGTGAAGATAGTTGCCAAGATTATCGCGCTAACTGTAATAAATCCCTCACTGAATACAATGCTAGGCATCTTCCTCCCCCTCCTCCTTAGGAGGCTTCTGTATCGGGGTCAGAATAGGGGGAACCCCCTCAATAGATGAACCACGTGACTCATACGTCTTTTTAAGAGCGAGTAATAATATTAGGAAGAACTCGCTTTCACTAACATCGAGTATCTTGTTCAACAAGTATAGTGCAAGGATATAGTCCTCGGGAGTGATTTTATTCTCTATAAATACAAACTCTCCCTCGAGGTTAAGGTTCTCAATAATATCCAGCATCGTCATATATATCTCGGTGGTTATCAATCCCCTCCTATAGAAGAGGTGGAGCATCTTATGGACGGAGTCCTTCCCAAATGTTTTTAATAAGAAATCTCCTACTAACAAGGCTCTTTCATATATGAGGGTAGGCATATGAACCCTACGGGAGGGTGGTAGAAATAAGCCGATTCCCTTATCCAATATTTCCTCTGGATAGGGTGTAGGTCTTTTTATATCAAATTCCCCTTCTAATCCTTCCTCTACTTTTTTTATCCTTCTCCTATCCTCTTTTTTAGCCTTATATGTATCCCTATCTGGTTTCTCAACAACTCTCTCTTTAATATCAGCAGGCCTTTTCTCTACAGTTTTCTCCTCACCACTCTTAATAGGCTCCTCGACCTCAGGTAGATTAGGGACGTATTTCGCTAGATATTGAAATGGATTCTCTAGTTCAGAGATGAGTATCCTAACATCCATTAGTGTGTCCTCGACCATCTTCTTTAACTTCCTAATCTCCTCCTCCAGACTCTCCTGATCCTCACTATTCTCATCAATCTCTTCATCCCTATATTCCTCAGCCATCTATACCTCACCGCCTCACCACTATCCTGCACTATCTGTATTTATACTATCCGCTCCCTCTCCACAGCACATATATAAAAAAAGATAAAAAGAGGGAGGTGTAACTGGATTCCCGGGGGCGCCGATCCATTAAGTCATCTTCTTTAGCCGAGGAACATCACAGTCTCTATCTTAGCCGGTAGCATCCTCTCCACTGTTAGGACGGCACCTTTCTGGGGCTTAAACTCTATCTTGAAACTGTCATAGGCCTCCAGTGACTCGCCAGGTATCTTGCTCAAGTCAACAACCACCTTATACTTTTCACCAGGCTTTAGAATCAGGTCTGTGTCGCCAGGTGTTAGAGCTGTAATTGTCACTGCTGTTGTATTAGTGTCGTTGGAATAGATGTTCATCGAGTATACATCGCCGAACCAAGAGACAATGAGTTTTCCTGGGCTTAGATCGACTTGAGTCATTCCAGGACTTAGCTGTATTGTAAACTCTAGATATGTCACATTATTTGTAGTTGTACTCCCCTTAGCTATGACCGCTCCAACAAGCTCTATTGACGAGGAAGCCTGTAACATGCCCTCACTGATCACTGATTGGCTCTTCTGTGTTGTCTGGAAACCGACATTTAATATGGCGAAGGCGAAGGCCGCTGCAACGATGACGAAAGCAATGAGGATAATCGCTGTTTCGATTCCGGTGAGCCCCCGCTTCTTCCTAAACTTCCTGTACCTTGACATTCCAAACAAGATGGCCCACCTCCAAAATAATAGGAGAATACAATTCATATATAAATTTTTACTTACTTCAGTAAGATTTTTATATTATTTGAGTCCTACTTATTTCATGGAGGATGGAGAATGAGGTCCAAAGCCTTGTCTAGAGTCTTGTCGTGGCTGAATAAATTGAAGAGCGAAATAGGTGCTAACTCCCTACTATTACTAGACAAGAGAGGCTTTGTTATCGGAGATTTTGTGGAGGGAGGTAACAAACGTATGTATCTTCTTATGAAGGCAGTTGGGAACTACACAATACTTGCTGACTCCTATTTCTCTGAAATAGTAATGCAGGACCTCAACTACTCAATTCTAGAGAGTAAAGACCATATATTTATCTCCTACCGGTTAAAAGTTGATGAAGACCCCTATTACCTTGTAATTGCATACAAAAACCGTGAGCTACCTATCGGTATAGTTCTTATGAGACTCGAGACCGTAGGCAAGGAATTCGGCAAAGTATATGAGGAATGGAACGCCTCGACTTCTAGCAATGAGCCAAGTGAGTCTGTGGATGACCTAGAGAACATAATAAATAAACTGGAGGGGCATCCCTTGTTTAAAACATTGATAAAAAATATCAAGGAGCCACGGGACTAAGTAGCCCTATGGTATTTCCCATTCAAATTTTATATTTTCAGGTATGGAGAAGACATATCTCTTTATTACTGAGGGATCTATGGATCGCCAAACAACCTTATCCTCCACTTCATTGATATCAATTATCTCGAAACCCTTTTTCTTTGCAAATTTATTGAAGTCATCTAGAACCTTCTCGATAAGATCTTCTTCTCTTATGATCACGCCACTGTCTGTAATTGATCCAAAATATGTTTCTATAAGATACTCGTTATCCTCAATATTCTCTATCAAAATATTTGTGGCCTGATATTTGATGGAGAAGAAGTCGTGGATCTCATCGATCAGCTCAGCTTCTCCTTCAGGAGGTAATTTAATCTTAGCCTTGATACCCCTAATGTCCTCATATATCTTGAATCTCCCAAAATATACTAGGAATCCCCCCTCGGCATATGGCTCCTTCTTTATAAGCCCAATTATCTTTACTTTCTGTCCCTCTTTTATTAAAAAGCGATTCTTTAGCTCAGTAGGGACGGTTATGACTAAACTGCCCCCGCTCCTACGTATATGCCCCTCGAAAAACACGGTGTCATATTCCCATTCTTCTGGTCTCATATCAATTCATCTCTGATATTCTAATATACTTACTATCTAATAACTTATATATCAAAATAAACTTATTAAATTTCAATATATGATTCACTCAATAATAAATTTTTTTCAAATTGATGAGAGTAGAAACCATAATTTTTATTTTGCAGTCTTCTTATTTTTTTATATTTAAGGAAAACTACCTGTATAAATTTACGTTTTTTAATAAAGAGTGAATGTAATATTTTTTATTATTAGGGATGGGGGATGCTTCGATGAACCGGCGCATCCTATTGAAAGGAT
>JALTNJ010000097.1 GCA_027000765.1 Nitrososphaeria archaeon
TTATAAGTAGCTTACTCTCCATCAATATCTCCAGATGCTCCTTCTTAAGCATACTCCATCACTCTAGTCTAATCCTCGGATCGAGATAGTGGTAGAGTACATCGACAAGGATATTCACTGAAATGAATAATATGCTGAATACGAAAACTGAGGCCTGTATCTGGGGATAGTCTCTCTGGAATACGGCTTCAACCAATAGAGTTCCTAGGCCAGGTATCCCAAAAACATATTCTATTAGGACTGTTCCACCCAATAGTGCACCGAAATTAAGCCCTACAATTGTTACTACAGGAATAAGGGCGTTTTTAAGAGCATGGTAAAATATGACTCTACTACCTGGCGCACCCTTTGCCCTCGCAACCATAACATAATCCTGATGTAAAACCTCGAGTATACTCGCCCTAGTCATCCTGGCCGTGACCGCCCCTATCCCTATCGCGACGGCTAGGGAGGGTAGTATGAACCTCCTCATATTTTCCCAGAAAGGATAATTTGGCCCTGGACCCAGTACTGGGAACCACTTTAGATATATGCTGAAGAACTGAATAAATAGTATACCTAAATAGAATACTGGGACGCTGAAGCCGAGGATTATGAATACCATTATTAAATAGTCGATAATTGAGTTTCTCTTAATTGCAGCTACTGTCCCCGAGACTACCCCTATCAGTATCGCTAGTCCAGTGCCCAACACGGCTAGGGTTAGGGTATATGGAAGTCTACTCATAATTCGTAGCATCGTAGGCTGGTCGTTAGTAATCGACCTACCGAAATCGCCATGTAACAATACGTTGGACATAAACCTAATATACTGTTCATGAAGAGGTAGGTCAAGGCCCCATTCCTTATGTAGTCGAGCTATATCCTCTGGATTCGCCATATCACCTAGGGCTATAACCGCAGGGTCCCCGGGGATCATCCTTATAGAAAAGAATAATATAGTTAATACGCCGAATACTGTTATCGCTCCTAAAAGTATTCTTTTCACGACATATGTTGAGAGACCCATCTATATAGCCCCATCCACCTAGTTGTATTAATTTTATGAATAGTGAAATAATACTTAAATTTTTTTGACATTAGGTGTAAACTATGGAACTATCTCCTTACGTTATGCAATAAAATCTATTCTCTTTCCAACTCCCTAGAAACCTTTTTAATTAGGTTTATACATGCCTGATATAGGCTGTTATTCTTCTCTAATCTTATCTTATCTCCTTTTTCAGCTAGGTCCTCCAGCTTTTCAAGGAATATCTTTTCGGCTAGAAGCTTTATCATAAGCATCCTACGAGTCTGGATCTTCTCCATATATTTATTACTTGCCTTGATATACTCTAGATGCTCTTTAATAGAGTCAGCAAGCTCCTGGATCCCCTCCCCCATTATAGCAGAGGTTTTGAGGAGCCTAGGCCGCCAACCCCTTTTATCAACACCACCTAACTCACCAAGGTCTAATGCAAAGTCTAGATATGCATATGTTTTATTTGCCTCCGGCTTATCGCTCTTATTTAGTACATAGATGTCTCCGATCTCCATTATACCCGCTTTCAATGCCTGGATATCGTCTCCTAAGCCAGGAGTTGTTACAACAACTATTGTATGTGCTACATTCATGATATCAATGTCAGTCTGTCCCACGCCTATACTCTCAACTATGATCTTATCATATCCCAGCTTATCAAAAACCTCTATCATAGTCACGCCTGAAAAAGATAATCCTCCTTTCACTCCCCTAGTCGGGACACTTCTTATAAATACATTGGGGCTTGTTGCATGCTCCTGCATCCGGATTCTATCCCCTAGCAAAGCGCCCTGGGACAATGGACTTGTAGGGTCAATCGCGATCACCGCGATTTTAAGCCCCCTATCCTTATAATGAGATATGAGCCTAGAGATCAATGTACTCTTACCTGAGCCGGGTATCCCGGTTATCCCAATTACATGGGCTCCTCCCTCCTCATGGAGGATCTCTGATACAACCATACTAGCCTTCTTAGGGGATGTCTCTATGATAGTCAATAACCTGCCTAGTGCAGCCTTATCCCCCTTAGATGCCTTATCCAGGACTTCTTTGATACTATCTCCTTTACTCAATTTCTTCTTGACCTCTTCTTCTTCACTGCCTCAACCGTATATTTAATTATATCATATAGTGGTGTACCCGGTAAAAATACTTTATCTACGCCTATCTTTTCAAGCTTGGGTATATCTGGTATGGGAATGGTTCCACCTAGGAAAACAGGTATATCATCAATTCCCTTCTCCTTTAATAGCGAGATAAGTCTCTCCATAAGAGGTATATGTGCCCCACTAAGTATACTTACACCTATGATATCCACATCTTCTTGAATAGCCGTCTCAACAACCTGCTCAGGAGACTGTCGTATACCTGTGTAGATGACCTCCATACCCGCGTCTTTCAATGCTCTAGCCACTACCTTGGCTCCCCTATCATGCCCATCTAGACCTAGTTTTGCGACGAGGACTTTAATCCTCCTTCCTCTAATTTCCTTCATCAACTCTAGTATATCGGCGGCTCCACCCATATCCCATATACCTCCTTAAGCGTATTCATTATCTCTCCTAAAGTAGCATATTTCTTTACTGCATCTAAAACATATGGCATTATATTCTCGCCCTCTGAAGCTGCCTTCCTCAACTTATTCAAAGCATCTCTTACAGCCTCGTTATTCCTCTCCATCCTAAGCATTCTAAGCCTCTCAATTTGCCTCTTCTCAATCTCCTTCTGGTTTATATCTAGAAGAGGCACATTCCTTATTTCATCCTCCTCCTCTTCAACGAATATATTTACACCCACGATAAACCTCCTCTTCTCCTCTACCTCCCTCTGGAACCTGAAGCTGGCCTCTGTTATCTCCCTCTGTGGATATCCTCTTTTAACAGCCTCAGTCATACCGCCCATCATCTCAATCCTGTCTATATATTTCCAAGCCTCCTCCTCCATCTGGTCAGTAAGCCACTCTACATAATAGCTCCCGGCAAGTGGATCAACTGTATCAGCTACTCCCGTCTCATATGCAATTATCTGCTGGGTCCTCAATGCTATCTTTGCAGCGAATTCCGAGGGTACTCTAAACGGCTCATCCAATGAGTTGGTATGTAGGCTCTGAGTCCCACCCAACACCGCTGCCAAGGCCTCTATCGTCGTCCTGATAATATTATTAAATGGCTGCTGTGCAGTGAGTGAGACCCCTGCAGTCTGAGTATGGAACCTCATCCAGAGACTCCTCTCTTTCTTGGCGTTAAACCACTCCTTCATTATCTTCGCCCACATCCTCCTAGCTGCTCTAAACTTAGCTATCTCCTCGAAGAAGTTTATATGTGAGTCGAAGAAGAAGCTCAGTCTTGGAGCGAAGGAATCTACATCCAGTCCCCTGTTTATCAGGTGACGGACATATTCTATTCCATCTGCAATCGTGAACGCCAGCTCCTGAACAGCAGTACTACCCGCCTCCCTAATATGATATCCACTTATACTTATTGGATTCCACTTTGGGAGATTTTTAACACTCCATTCAACCACATCCATAGCAATTTTTACAGATGGCTCAGGTGGAAACACATAGCTTTTCTGAGCTATAAACTCCTTAAGGGGATCATTCTGGGTAGTACCACCAATCTTGGAATAAGGTACCCCCTGTTTCTCTGCTGTCGCCACATACATCGCTAGTAACACAGGTGCAGGTGGGTTTATAGTCATATTCGTTGTTATGGCTCCCATGTCAATACCGTCAAAGATAGTTTCCATATCTAGAAGTGAGGATACTGCGACACCACATACACCGACTTCGCCCTTAGCCAGTGGATCATCGGAGTCTATACCTACTAACGTCGGGTAGTCAAATGCTAGGCTTAACCCGGTTTCACCATGTGAAATCAAGAATTTTAACCTCTTATTTGTATCCTCTGCTGAGCCGAATCCAGAGAACATCCTCATCGTCCATATCCTTCCCCTATACATAGTAGCGTGGATTCCCCTTGTGAATGGATATTCCCCTGGGAGCCCCTGTTTCTCCATATAACCAGTGTCTTTAACATCTAAGGGGGTATACAGCCTTTTTACAGGGATCCCAGACAGGGTTGTGAAATCATCACTCCTCTCTGGGAAACGCCTCAGGGACTTTGGGAGAGTCTCCTTCTCCCACTTTTCAAGCCTAGCCTTAATCTCATCCAAGGCTTTATCGTTATATAATTTTGTCATACCCATCCACTTCAATAATTTATTCAAACACTATATAATTTTAACTTTAAACATATAATTTAGAACACGAAACTTTGAAAATAACGTGACTATGCTAGTGACGATTACAGCTTTTCATTCTTCAGATAATATATAGACTTATTAGGAAATATATAGAGGTATTTAGTTTATTGCGATTATATATTAATGGCTTATCCGCTATAGAAAATAATCCTAATATTTCGATGAGAATGAGCAGATCAAAATTATTAATGCTCTCAATAATCGTCATATTAGGATCTCTCGCATCTTACTATATACTACAAAATAATGTCCAAACCAATGAACAGGTGATTACCATATCGCTTAAGGGAGCAGGGGCATCATTCCCATACCCACTTATCCAAACCCTTATCGACAAATATCAGAATCTGAATCCAAACATCACCATCGACTATGCAAGTGTAGGTAGCGGTGCTGGGCAGTCTAATATAATGAATAAACTGGTAGACTTTGCTGGGAGCGACGCCCCTCTAAAAGACGAGCAGCTGTCGGCAGCTGAAACGTGGATACTCCATATCCCATACACACTCGGTGCCGTGGTGTTATCCTATAATATCCCTGGGTTAGAGCATACACTGAATTTAACTCCATCCCTTATCGCAGGTATATATAGTGGGAAAATCATATATTGGAACGATCCCAAAATAGTAGAGTATAACCCTGCTTTGGCTAATGTTAATGAGAGTATTTTTGTTGTACATAGATCAGACTCGTCAGGCACCACCTTTATTTTTACAAGCTTTTTATCTCGTGAAAACAGTATGTGGAGAGACTCGTTTGGAGCCGGAAAATCAATTTCATGGCCTAATCTCCCCACATTCATCGGCGGGAAAGGAAATGAGGGTGTAACAAACCTAATACAACAAACACCGTATTCAATAGGATATGTTGAGTATACATATGCCTACAAAAATAATCTTCCAATGGCTGCTGTGATGAATAGAAACGGGGAATTCATTATACCATCACTGGAAAGCATCTCTCTATCAGCGAACATTAATGTAAGTAATTTGGATCCAAAGGATCTAAGGATAAGCCACTTGATAATTGACTCGGATGCAGAGGGGGCTTATCCAATATCTGCACCCACATACTTCCTTGTATACATCGACTGGTCGGTATATGGAGATGATGAGTCAGTGTATCTAAAGGCAAAGGCATTTAAACAATGGGTATACTGGATACTTACCGATGGAGAAGCCTATTATAGAGAACTAGGATATGCTCCTCTGCCAGATAACCTTAAGAAGGTTGTCTTCGAAGCATTGGATCTCATAAGCTTCCAAGGCAACCCGGTGAGTTAAAGTTGAAGCAATATAAAAATTATTTCTCTGGCGAAAAAATTTGGAGGACCATATGCTTCTCCTCAATAATTCTAATAATCATAGTCTTTTTCATGTTCATAATAAGCTTGGCCTGGGGATCAGCTAGATCGATATATGAATATGGCATCAATTTTCTAATTAATGTAAACTGGGATCCAGTATTCCATAGATTCGGAGCGATTCCCTTCATATATGGAACACTTCTCACAAGTATATTGGCGCTGATATTAGCCTTTCCAATTAGTATGGGTGTAGCGATCGCTTCCAGCGAGCTGCTACCAAAGAAGATATCCATGGTCTTGGATCCGTTTGTAGAGCTAATGGCGGCCATACCAAGTATAGTATATGGAATGTGGGCCCTTTTCATATTGGCGCCATTTATCAGAGAGTTCCTGGGCCCGGCTCTTAAAAGATATTTAGGGAGTATCCCACTGTTTCAAGGCCCATTAACTGGATACGGGTATCTAACAGCCTCAATAATCCTGTTCATAATGATATTACCTATAATATCCAGTCTATCCCGTGAAGCGCTGAAAGCTGTCCCAAGGGAGATCACGGAGATGGCGCTCGCCATAGGTGCTACAAGATGGGAAGCGATAAGGATAAAGATAGGAGTTGCTAAGGCAGGTATATTTGGGGCGGTAATACTAGGTTTTGCACGTGCTCTAGGTGAGACCATGGCTGTATTACTTGTGATAGGAAATAAACCTATAGTTTCGATAAGCCTATTCAGTAGTGGTGCGACAATAGCGAGTGTCCTAGCGAATGAATATCCAGAGGCAGTATCAGATCCAATATATCTTTCAGCCCTTAATGAACTAGCCCTCATATTATTAGGCCTCTCTCTGATACTCAACCTAATCTTCCTACGTATTATGAGACGTCATATAGGTGGTAAGATGTGACTATAAACTTGAGAGTACGGAAAATTAAAGAGAAGATATTCTTCACCCTATCATATATCAGCATCGCAATCACCTTGATCATCTTGGGATCCGTTATATTCTTCACATTCGTCAAGGGCATAAATAGCTGGAGCATATCTTTCTTCCTCTCCCCCCAGCGGTCTCCACTCGATCCCAACCAAGGGATAGCACATGCTATCCAAGGAAGTCTCCTAATGTCATTTCTAGCCGCAGCAATATCCACTCCCATAAGTATCCTAGCAGCAATATACCTGAGTGAATATGCATCCACGGCCTTTAGGGAGAAAGCGGAGTATATATTGGATGCAATGGCTGGTATTCCAAGCATAGTCGTTGGTGTAGTCAGTTACCTACTATTCGTACTACCATTAGGCACCTTCTCAGCGTTTGCCGGTTCCATGGCCCTAGCGATTATGATGTTCCCCTTAATGACCAGGGCTTCTCAAGACGCCTTTATGAGAGTAGGTAGGGAATACAGGGAGGCTGGTCTGGCAGTAGGTCTCCCAAAATGGAAGGTATCTCTACATATAGTCCTGTACATCGCTAAAAACGGTGTAATAACAGGATTTGCATTGGCCTTTGGCAGGATATTCGGTGAAACCGCCCCCTTATTAATGACAGCATTAGGCAGTAGAAGTTTCCCAACAGATATCTTCGCCCCCACCTCAAGCATAACCCTCTTAATATATGAATACTCTAAATCGCCTTTCGAAATATGGATAAACATCGCATGGGGCGCCTCACTATTTATACTTATTATGAATCTTGCCATCAATCTAGTAATAAAATTCTCTGTAGGTGATAGAAGATGGGTTATATAAAAATTGAGCTTGATAAGGTTAATGCTTGGTATGGAGATAACCACGTGCTTAAAGACCTTTCCCTAAGCATATTCGAGAAAAGTGTAACTGCAATAATAGGCCCTAGTGGGTGTGGGAAAAGCACGTTACTAAGGGTGATAAACAGGCTCCACGAGACTGTTGAGGGTGCCCGTGTGAGTGGTAGAGTACTTCTAGACGGGAAGAATATTTATGATGACGATATTGACCCCGTTGATATAAGGAGGAGGATAGGCATGATTTTCCAGCAGCCGGTGGCCTTCCCCCACTTATCGATATATGACAATGTCGCTATTGGACTTAAGCTAAATGGCTTCAAAGATAAAGCCATGTTAGACAAAATGGTTGAGGAGAGTCTTAGGGAAGCAGCGTTGTGGGATGAAGTTCGTAGTAGGTTGATGGATAAAGGCATCTCACTAAGTGGTGGGCAGAAACAGAGATTAGCTATAGCAAGGGCTATAGCGTTGAAGCCAGAAGTGATTTTGATGGACGAACCTACTTCATCACTTGATCCCGTGGCAGGAGCAAAGATAGAGGATCTAATTATCAATCTAAAGAGAAACTATACTATTATATTGGTTACACATAATATCCAACAGGCGGCTAGGGTAGCAGACTATATTGCTTTCCTGTATATGGGTAGGCTTATCGAGTTCGGTCCCGCTAGAAGGGTTTTAGAATCTCCGGAGATAGAGCTTACCGAGAAATATTTGACTGGAGAATTTGGTTAGTATGGTGTGAGGTGTGTAATTAATGTCTCCCCGATTAATCGATAAAGGTCTTAAAGAGCTTCATAAGATGACTCTAGAAATGGGTCTATATAGCCAAGCCTCGTTTAAAAGGGCTATTGAGGCTTTCGAGAACCTAGATGATAATAGTATAGAGTTGGTTAGGAGGAGTTATCAGCTGTATATGAAGCGTGAGGAGATAAACTCCCTTGCTGTAGAGCTGATAGCTCGTTTCCAGCCTTTGGCCTCCGACCTGAGATATATAAAGTCTATAATGGAGATAGCCTATGACTATCTTAGGATAGGACGATACTCTGCAGATATATCCCTCGCTATAAAGGACTTAGCGGACGCGTTGGAAGACTGTCCCAGGAAATACTTGGGTAAACTTATTGATACAGTTGATCATATGGTAACACTATCAATTGAATTATTGGAGAATCCCGATGACCAAAAAGCATATAAAATCTTCGAGCTCGACGATGTGGTGGACAAGGAATATAGAGGGATAATAGAAGAGGTCATTAAAATAGGAGATGTGAAATGCGGAGTTTTAATGGCCTTCGTAGCTAGGTACCTAGAGAGAATCGGTGACCATGCATATTACATAGCCGACAGCATACACTACTATTTAAATGGCTATAGGATCGCTAAGATATAGACAATAACGTTACTCCATAAATACACATTAGATGATGAAGCGTTCATAATATTATTGGGGGCTTATAGATGAGGGTATTCAACGAGGTCATTGGAGAGTATCTCGATGTTCCCAGTAACCCTAGGATAGTAAGTCTGGCCCCTTCAAACACCGATATTATATATCAGTTAGATTTATGGGATAACCTTATAGGAATTAGCTATTATTGTAGAATACCAGATGGAATGGATAATAAGCCTAGGATCGGGAGTTATCTAAATGTAAATTATAGGAAGCTTGATGAACTATCCCCAGATATTATATTTACAACAACTGGTATACAGAGGAAACTTTCTATCGATTTGTGGGAGAGAGGCTACCCCGTTTATCCGGTTCAACTACCACTGTCCATATATGGGATACTAGAGAACATCATGGTTATTGCCGGCGTTCTGAACTTAACTGAGAAGGGATATGAAAAAACTTGGCATTATCTTGAGATGCTTTATAAGATACCAAGAGTCCGGAAGAGACTAAAGGTATATTATGAGATCGATCTAGGGGGGCCAATTACGATAGGCTCTCTATCCTACATAAACTCTTCGATTCACATAATGGGGCTAGAAAATATATTTGGGGAAGAGCCGAGGTCATACTTCAAGCCTGATATGAGTGTGGTGGCCATGAAGAATCCTGAGCTGATAATATATGAGAAGAGTGGAAACAATAGGATGGACATAGATAAATTGCTAAAGCTATTCAAGGATAGGGGTTGGGAAAATGTTAAGGCTGTTAAGGATAAGAATATCTTAATTCTCCCCCCTGACTCACTCGCACACTATGGTCCAAGCCATATCCCAACACTATGGGATATCGCTGCTAAAATTAATGATCTCCTATAGCTAGTATTTCTCGGCCTCAGATAGTATCCCCATGAAGGAAAACTCAAGTAGCAGTTTCAGCACCGGATAATCTTCGGCCTTATCATACAATTCCGAGAATTCTTTATCCTCTTTCCTTAGCTTAGCTATAAATATATTCTTTTCTTTGACCTCCAAACTCCTAGCTATTCTAAACCAGTTCTCAACCTGCTTCAGATGACCCCTTAATCTCTGTACACCGTCGTCTACAACACCATAATGTGGGTAAAATAAATACTCTGGCCTAAACTCAATCATCTTCTTCAGACTCTCAATATACAACTTGTATTTGAAAGGATACAATGTAGTCGGCACCACGTAATCCAACTCCCTAATGTATATGCCTGCAGCATCCCCAACAAACATACCATTATAGTCAATCCAGTATATAGACTGATGATGACTAGCATGTCCCTCTGTATAGATAAACTTGAATTTGTATTTTCCTACGTCGATCTCCTCATTATCATTTGTTACTCTAATCCTATGCCCAGGGGCGGGATCTGGCCTCTGATATAGCTCCGCTACCCAGCCTAATGCATTGAGAGAGCCTTTCCAGAGTTTCTCAGGGTTAAGCATGTGTTTAATAGCTCTAGGATGGACATATGCCTGAGAATTTAGGAAGTTATTTAAAAGGGTTCCAGCTGCACCAGAGTGATCTAGATGTATATGGGTAACAAACAGATGTAGCCTCTCATCAGTATAGCCAAGTTTATTTAGGGCTTCAATAAGTCTACCAACTGTTGATTTTGGACCCTGCTCAACAATAATTATGTTCTCCTCATCGCGGATAATGTATCCAGAAATAAATTTGACATTCATATCCTCTGGGGTTAAATCCACCAGATATACATCTTTAAAAATTTCTTGTAGAAAAGGCTCCATACCCATCTCTAGATTAGAGAAATAATATCCGCCTTTATATTAATATTTAATAAACCCCGCCTGCCAATGCAGGGAATATCGCGATTAAGTCACCATCCTCTAATTTCCTCTCTAGACCTCCTGCGAAGTCTATGTAGACGCCGTTTACAAATATCCTATAGTGTTCATGGACCTTACCATCCTTCGTAATTATACGTTCCTTAAGCTTTGGAAACATATCTATAGCATCAATTAACCTGGCATGAGATAACTCAAGCGTCTTTTCCCTCCACCCGAGCTCATCCCTCAACGTTGCAAATACCCTTATAGTGACTTTCATCTTATCCATCCCAAAATTCTAGAGAACCAGATCTATTCATAAATCTATATCCATTTTTTCTCTTCTACAGGGGACATCTAACCAAGTCCCTTGAATATGGACAGTGGCTACATGTTGGGCTATTTCCCCAACAATCAAACTCATTGGATAAAGTCATGCTACAACTCTTCTCCAAGTTACAGTCTAGGCAAGAGGGCATAACAGAATATTTTGCTATAAATCTAAACCTCGCATATTTATCTCCCCGCCAAATAGAAAGGAGATCAGTCTTTTTCAGATCCCCGAATCTAACGGCATTAATAACTCTAGTGATGCCGTTGAATGTAGATGACCATGGATGGGCATAGTAGATACATGGGGCTACATAGCCCTCTGCAGTGACATATATCGCGTCTTCCTCCATAAACGGGCATCTCCTCTCCGTCTTTAGTGTAAACTCAGGGAGCCTAAAGTTAATGTTTGTCTCCAAGGCATGCCTAATCAAGTGATAGCGTATTTCCTCTAGTCTCTTTAGACAGTCCTCGTTATTTAGGCATGAAATCACATCCTCATGCTTGGAGGATAATGGTATTACATTAGACATGATGATCTCCTTTACCTTCAGTTCAGCAGCCAGCTTAGCTAGCTTCAGAATATTATCTACATTTAGAGTCGTGATAGTAAATTGAAACTTGACGATAGGCTTAAATGCAGTTTCCTCATACTTCTTATCCCTAAGCTGTTTCAACCCCTCGATTACTCTAGACAAGTCTCCCCCTAGTCTTATGATTTTATAGGGATCTTCCTCACCAGCATCCATACTGACAACGACTTCATCGACACCAGTCTCAACAATTAAGTCAACATAGTCGACAAGATAATATCCATTGGTATTTAATAGAAGCTTA
Source organism: Nitrososphaeria archaeon (assembly GCA_027000765.1). GTDB lineage: Archaea > Thermoproteota > Nitrososphaeria > Geothermarchaeales > JDFR-13 > Geothermarchaeum. Next base: position 11,734 of record JALTNJ010000097.1, read on the forward strand.
AACCCCTCCTCTTTAATCCTCCTCATATATTCTGCGATATACTTGTTGGTTAATGGCTCTCCCCATCCACTAAGAGAAAATTTCCTGACACCTGATTCCAGGGCCTGGCTTAAAACCCTATTAAAAGTATCGGGAGTCATCTGTATAAAATACTCGTTTTCCAGGTCTCTTCTAAAGCAGAATATACAGTTATAGTTACATTCTCTAGACACTTCAAGCATGATCTCCTTCGGATGCGAGTCGCTAGAGATCTTGACATCAAAACCATTGAGTTTCAACTGCTACACCTATCCATATAATAATACGGCTCAATATAACAGTGGTAATACGGGCGTTTTTATAAATCTTTTGTTTACATGGTATCTGTAAACTACAGATTTATATTTTTTATCAAATTTAATTTATTTATGTAAAGTAGTAAGGTGATTCTATGGGTTTAGGCGGTTATAAAAATAAATTTCTTAGAGTGAACCTCTCAACAGGGACTATCAAGACAGAGTCGCTGCCGGAAGACGTTTTGAAGATGTGGATTGGAGGGAGGGGGCTGGGAGTATATCTAATGCTTAAAGAAGTGGATCCCAATGTAGATCCATTGAGTCCAGAGAATAAGCTGATGATATTGACTGGGCCATTGACAGGGGTAGCAGGTACTCCTGAGGCAGGGAGATGGTGCTCAGTCACCAAATCTCCACTCACGAATACTGTTCATGATGCTCAGAGTGGTGGTAAGTTCGGGCCTGAACTTAAGTTTGCTGGGTATGATGGGATCATCGTCGAAGGCGCCTCTGAAAAACCAGTGTATCTCTTCATAACAAATGATAAAGTTGAGCTAAGGGATGCGTCTCACCTATGGGGTATGGATGTTCATACTACTACTGACATGATTGTTAAGGAGCTGGAGACAGATCTTGGTGAGGATGCTAAAAACACGAAGATAGCTGCGATTGGACCGGCTGGTGAGAATCTTGTTAAGATAGCTGCGATATTGAATGATAAGAATAGGGCTGCTGGAAGGGGTGGACATGGAGCGGTTATGGGTAGTAAGAAGCTGAAGGCAATTGCTGTAAGAGGACATGAAAAGCCCGATGTCGCTGTTGAAGATGCCTATAGGGCTGCAGTTAAGAAAGCTTTGGTAAAACATAGGGAGAGCCTGGTTACAAGCGAGGGGCTACCAACGTATGGTACAGCTATCCTGATCAACGTTATAAACAATGCAGGTGTCCTACCCACTAGGAATTTCCAGACCGGTGTATTTGAAGATGCCGAGAAGATAAGTGGCGAGACTCTTGCGGAGACATATCTCGATAAAGAGAAATCCAAGGAGGAGGCTTGCTGGGGATGTGCAATAAACTGTGCGAGGTACTCTATAGTCAAGGAAAAGTGCTTCAGTGGAGAAGGTGGAGGTCCAGAATATGAGACTATATGGGCTTTTGGAGCCGAGACAGGTACAGGAGACTTAGCCGCGATCTCAAAGGCCAATTTCCTATGTAACGAGCTAGGGGTCGACACGATCTCCATGGGAGTAACCATCGGAACCCTATTCGAGCTTGTGGAGAAAGGCAAGGTTCCTCCCGAGCTTCTAAGAGGCTTGAATGCAACATGGGGTTCTTCCGAAGCGATTGTCGAGTTGGTGTGGAGGACAGCGTATAGGTCTGGTATTGGCAACGACTTGGCTGAAGGAGCTAAGGCACTGGCAGAGAAGTATGGTGCACCTGAAGTGGCGATGCATGTTCGTGGACAAGAACTACCTGCATATGATCCACGTGGTATACAGGGCCATGGCCTAGCGTATGCGACGAGCAACAGGGGAGGGTGTCATTTAAGAGCATATATGGTCTCCCCAGAGATTCTAGGCGTCCCCACGATGGTTGATAGATTTGAGACGAAAGGGAAGCCAGAGATGCTGGTCCATTTCCAGAATGTCTTCGGTGTCATAGATTCTCTGGTACTGTGTAAGTTCACATCCTTCGCTATATGGCTTGAAGAGTATAGAGAGCTCTTGAATGCTGTAACGGGATGGGATCTCTCGGATGCTGAGGTTGAGAAGATAGGTGAGAGGATATATAACGCTGAGCGTGCATTCAATGCATTAAGCTTCGGCGATGGAGTTGAGTATGACACTCTACCTAAGAGGCTATTGGAGGAGCCGATGCCTGAAGGTCCAAGTAAGGGGCATGTCGTTAGACTAGGTGAGATGCTACCGGAATACTATAAGCTGCGTGGATGGGTGAATGGAAGACCTACCAGTGAGAAACTAGGTGAACTTGGCCTTTCATGGGTAGCGGATATGATGGATAAAGCAGGTGTATTGCCAAAGTAGTTCTTAACCACCTTTTTTATTATTTTTATTTTTGGATTTAGGAGGTAGATGGAATTATGTTTACACTTCCTAGGCAAATATATGAAGGTGAGACTGCATTAGAGGAGTTTATAGGGTTTCTTGAGCAGGAGGGTCTGAAGAAGATTTTTATAGTCACGGATAAGAATCTGGTGGAACTAGGGCTATTCGATATATTACTTAATGCTTTAGATGGCTTTGACACAAAGGTATTCGATGGAGTTGTGCCAGAGCCTACTCTGGAAGTGGTGGAGGAGGGAGGTAAAAAGGCTCGGGAGTTCAAACCAGATGTCATCATTGCCCTAGGCGGCGGAAGCGTTATGGACGCAGCTAAGGGGGTATGGATAAAATATGAGAATCCAGAGTTTGATCTAGAGACGATATCCCCATTCAGGAGAATCGGTGTAGGGAAGAAATCCATATTTGTCTCTATCCCCACGACAAGTGGAACTGGTAGTGAAGTAACCTTGGGCGTAGTATACACCGTTGAGAGGGAGGGTAGACGGGAGAAAATTGCCTTGGGCAGTTTTGAGTTGATATCTAATATCGTTGTCCTAGACCCTAGGTTTGTTAAGGATCTCCCTAAGAGTTTAACTATCTTCACCGGGTTAGATGCGTTGACCCATGCTGTAGAGGCTTTGGTGGCCACAACGGCTAATGACTTTACCGACGCATTGGCGATAAAGAGCATCATAAACATATTTGAGATTCTACCTAAGCTTGTAAAGGATCTAGATAACATTGAGCTGAGACGAAGGATGCATTTGACTGCAATGATGGCGGGGATGGCTTTCAGCAATAGTGGATTAGGCCTTGCACATGGCCTTGGACATGCATTGGGAGCCGCCCTCCATGTTCACCATGGTAGAATCGTCTCCCTAACACTGCCTTATGTAGTTAAATATAATATGAGTGATGAGGCTGCAAGGGAGAAATATGAGTTGATACGTCGTCTCCTAGTACTACATAAGTTGGCTGAGGACACTGAGTTCCATAATCAGCTATATAGCTTTATCAAGAATATCGGGGGAGACGTGTCTCTAAATAAAATCGTCTCTAAAGACGCCCTTGTCAAAAAACTCAGTGATATTGTTGAGTTGACTATACAAGATCCAGATGTCATATATAATCCAGTTACACCTGATGTGGAGGCTATTGAACAACTGGTTATGAAAATGTATGAGGGCGAGCTATAGTATAATGGAGGTATAAGGCATGTTTAAGACTAGAGTCACCGAGATGCTCAATATAGAATACCCTATTCTCCAAGGCGCCTTAAGTGGGCTGGGGACATGGGATTTTGCGGCTGCAGTATCAAACGCGGGGGCACTTGGATGCTTTACCGCTGCAGTTGCAAGAACCCCAGATAAACTTAGGAGACAGATAAGGCTTCTAAAAGAAGAGGTTGAGGGGAAGCCGTTTAGCGTTAACATAAGTCTGTTTATGTGTCCACATCAAGAGGAGATGTTTAAAGTCCTTATCGAGGAGGAAGTGCCTATAATTGAGACCTCAGTATACGCCATACCCGATGAATGGGTAGATGTGATGAAGGCAAACAACGTAATATGGCTACATAAAGTCACTACATTAAGGCATGCACAGCATGCTGAGAAGCAGGGTGCGGACGGCATTATAATAATTGGGCTTGAGGGATTCGGTTTTAAAAACCCTCGTCAACTACCTACAATGTCATTAGTTGCCTGGGTCAGCCGCCATATAAAGGTTCCTGTAATAGCTGGCGGCGGCGTTGGGGATCCACATACATTCTTGGCTGTCCTAGCATTAGGAGCTGAAGCCGCGTATATAGGCAGTGCTTTTCTAACGACTAAGGAGGCTCCTCTCCCCCTAGAGCTCAAAAAGAAGCTTTTGGAGGTAAAGCCCGATGATCCCATGATGATATACAGGATACTAGCGCCACCCAGTCAAGAGGATTTTATGGAAGTTATGTCTCTAAGAGGAAAGGTACCGATGGAGAAATGGGTTGCGATGATGGAGAGAGTCCTACTGAAGGACCCTGATTGGAGAAACGCACCGTATGTATGGGAACATAACATGGCCGATGAAAATATCTATAAATATGTCTCATTCGCGGTAGCATATCCAAACCAGATAATGAGTGTAAAAGAATTCATCGACTGGATTATCAAAGGAGCCGAGAAAATAGTCAATAACATAACAAAGAAAAAATAGAATAAAAAGTTGTCCTAGACTGCAGATCTCTTAATTTTACGATAGAGTAGGATTAATAGGGTTATTCCTATTAATGGCACTAAGATGTATATTATTGTTTGATTATTCAGAGGGTTGTCTGCCAACTCCTCTCCTTCGTTAGTATTACTTGGTTGAGGAGAATCCAGTGAATCATCCCCAGATGCAAAGTATCCGAGTGGGTTATGGAAATATACTTCTCCATTATCAGCCCAAATCCCCACGACGTAGCCAAATGTATTCCCCTCAACCCTCCTATCAAATTTAGCCTTTACAAACCAAGCGGGATACAAGGAAAGATCACTGCCTCGCTTACCCTCCAGATCCTTAATAATATTGAACTCCACACTTACATCCACAACGTTAACTCCATGTTCCTCAGCATAACCTTGTATAAAGGGCAATGCAATTTCTATAGCATCATCCCTAGAAACACTTATGCTTGATGCTCCAACCTTATAAACAGCCATATTATCAATAAAAGCAGTCACCAAACCGTCCCTAGCCAACCCAATATAAATGGACCTGAAGGGAGTCGTGTAGTTGCCATAAAGCTTCTCATAGAACCAGAAAGCAACATAAACATTCGGCCTACCCTCATAATCGATAACCAACCTATACACATCAGAATCCACTGTCTTCCTATTTAGGGATAATGATGATCTGCATAAATCGATAAAAGTCTTGATATAACCCCTTCCAAACAAGCTGTAATAGTTATCTAATACCTCGATAACCTTATTGACATATTCTTCATGTGACTTTGAGACCCCACTAAAGTCTCCAGATATTGGATATAGTTTATAGTGACTAAGAACTCCATCGATAAAACTGATCTTCGCTATAAAGCTATCTCCCGATAAACTCGTGACATTAAACATAACGGAAGTCTCATTATGAATAGAACTAGGCATCTTACCAGAAACCATGTCTATAAAACCAATAGAATAACCACTTGATTGCAACCCGACAACTGAAGAAAGAAAATTTATTGAGATATTAATATAATCGGGCGCAGAATAAGATGACTCAACATGTGGCCACAATAAAAACAATAAAAGCATTATAATAAAAACTCTGGAAAAACTCCCCATCACACAAAAATAAATATTTTTAAAAATAAAAAAATTTTTTCTAGTTTTATTGACAAATATCCATAAAGATTTCTATATAATGGAAAAAATAAATAGAGGTGTGAGGACTAGGATATTTGTTTCTTAAGGATCCACGTTGGTATTGCTATTACCACGATACCAATTAGAAGAATCGTTAAAGGCCACTGTGATATCTCTTGGTTTGAGGTGGTTTCACTTGAGACCTCTATATTGGTTGGTTCCTCGTTTTGGGTTGTGGTTTGGCTGGTCTTCTCTATCTCGATTAGTGGGGTTATCTTGGGCATGTCCTTATCAACGAAACAGAATATCAATGGAATATCCTCAGGAATCACTCCCCTTACACCAGTTACCCAACGCCTAATCTCATCATCAGTAGGATTAGGCTTACGCACAACAATCGATATACCTCCCTCAGCACCAATAATATAATATACACGGGCCTCGGGAAACTCAGGATCACCAAGAGGGCTCTCGGGGAAGCTCCAGCCCTGGAAAACCTCACCAGCCAAATCATACAACGTCCTAACAATACTCATATTAGTAACTATACCCTTCAATCTATCCTCCATGGAAAGCGGGGTAAGCATCCTATAAAACACAAACGTATAATTATAATAATCCCCACGATATTTCTCCAGCAGAGAAGCTATAAACTCAACCTTAGCAGGCGTAGGATCATAAATACCAACTTGTAAGATAGGGGGCTCATAATCACTCGACGTATATATAATGACATCGTCAGTCAAGTTATTCTCGCTCAATATGGGCTCAATGATACCTGTGACAAGGCTTTGAAGACGGCTGCTCCTCTCCTTAGCCACATCCAGCGGCAAGTTAGCAGGAGTATATTGAGACATAAATCTACTATTTAGGAGATCATCGATTCCAAAGACTATATAGTTCTCACCAGGCGCCTCGGTAAAAACCATGTCATAGGGAAGCTCCCTAACAACCAAAGAACCCAGGGCATACACAATACCCGCTCCAACCCCTATAACCAGAATCAACAACACCAAACCACAAACAAATACTCGCGTCTTCATCCAGTTAAAAAAAAGGGGTAGCGTATTTAAATTTTCAGAGATTTTATTTACATATTTGCAAAGAATCTAATATAAGTACATAAATTATCTACTTTAGAGTGTACTAATCTAAATCGTTTCTTGTATCGTTATTTACAAGGAAAAAAATTAATTTTTATGGTTTTACTAAATTTTTATGAAATGCGTGAAAAAAGAAGTAGATTAATATTGTTTTTATTAGTTTCTGTGGTTGTAATAGCCTCGTCCGTTTTATTGGTATACTATGGTATTGGGAGACAAGGTTCAAGCGAGGTTTATGAGATAGCTAGTATTGCTTCTCCGGAGAAGGCGTTTGAGGATGGTCATATTGATGGTTTGGTCTATGTTATTCCTGAGTTCTCTGAGATTAGTATTAGTGGCCTGAATATATCCCCCAATACTGTTGTTAAGCTTAAGCTTGTTGTAACGTATGTCGCTAGGAGGAATCCGGCTCCAAAGATTTTGGAGATAGTCTTTGACATTAATAGGAGTAGCACATTAATTCCAAATGGAGATGGATATATTCGGCTGGAAGACTATATCCGTGTTGAGCCGACTGTAGTTTATGTTTCCATGGATAGGAATGCAACTACATATCTCTGTATCAATTTTACACAGACGCTTATAGACACAATAAAATATAATATTATCAAGCTAGGGAGCCCGGAGCTGCCATCTATACAGGTATATGCCTATACAACTGCTAACAAACCAATTGAAAAGTCCTATAAATATATCTGGATCTCGTGGGAACCCGATGGGATAAAGATAAAAGCATGATAGATGTGCCTACTTATGTATCGGTACCTGCTGAGCGGTTTTCACCATATTTATGGCTGCCAGTGTAAATCGCATTATTGTAGCTATACTGCCTTTCTTTATCTTCATCTTCTTAGTTATCAATGCCTGTATGGGATCCAGTTTACCATTTACTATCTGGACCCAGTCCTCATAAGTAGCCTCCAAAATATAATCTCCATCAGCCTCATCTAAATTACTAAACCACTTCATACCTCTACATTCGCCATGCCACAGGTCGAGAAGGAACCCAACGGAATCGCGTCCACCATGTAGCTTCTTAAGTTCATCAGGTAGGTCGGTAACTACAAATAGGATGCTGCCCTCCCACTTCTTGGCTGAGTCACGATACTTCGGGTTCTCATTCAGTTTACCACAGAATTCCCTAGCCCATTCCTCAGACGGAAAAACATATCCGCTCATGACCAGAACACCTTTTAGAACTATCTGTATTAAATATAATCATTATGTATTGTCAAAAATAAAAAGTGAGGAGTTTAGAAGCCTTCGAACATTTCCTTTGATGCACCGCATATAGGGCATTTATCTGGGGCGTCGTCCCCTACGTGAGTATAGCCGCAGACAGAGCATATCCAGACCTTGCCCTTTAGAGGCCAGTCCTCCTTCCTATCCACGTATTCCTTAGCCTCCTTATATAGCTCTGCATGTATCTTCTCAGCCTCCAATGCCCATATAAAGCTTCTCACTGTAGACTCGTCTCTCTGGAACTTAGCAATCTCTATAAACACTGGATACATCTCCTCAACCTCATAGTTCTCTCCATTAATTGCGTGCTCCAAGTTCTTTGATGTAGAGCCTGGGCCGATCGGTGCACCTGCCACTACCTTAGCATCCTCATGGAAGTCTCTAAGCCTATTATGATGGTTTCTCGCATGGACATATTCTGCGAAGGCTATTGCCTTGAATAGCCTAGCTACATTTGGAAAACCCTCTTTCTCAGCTATATCCGAATATATGAGGTACCTCATATGCGCCATAGACTCTCCGCCGAATGCGGATAATATAACATCTTTAGTCATTGGTCTAGGAGTCGTCATATAGAATCACCAAATAAATTATTAGGGGTCTAGCTCATAATAAATCTACAGTGTTATATTGGTTTAAACCTGTGAAAAATAAAAAGGATTTAGATATTTTTAGCCAAGTCAACTGTGAAGCCAATAGTCCTAACCACTTCGGGAATAGGGACTTTATCCACGGTATCTAGGTCGGTGTTCCAGTAGAGTGGGGCGGATATGAAGCTTATAAGTGGATAACCGGCTTCAGCGAATTTAGTCGCGTCAGTAGGCACTCCTAATGGGGTGTTTGTAGGCAGCATTATAGTTCTCCTCATATCATGCTTCACAATCATATCCTTAACCAAGTTATATAGGTCCTCACGTTTAGAGACGAATATCGCTCTAGGCTGTAGCTCATCTGTGACAATGATTTCGCCGTTTTTAACTAGGGTCTCCCTCGCAATATGCTCCATATGGATCTCTACCTTCATCTTCTTAAGGATATCATCCCTATGTCTATCTATGAATGCCTTCGATCCCATTACATCTATCTGCTCTGCAGCGTCAAATAGGAATACTATCGAGTGGCTTACATTCCCTTTATGCTTGGCTAGATGTTTAGCGGCGCCCAACACAACCGCTGATCCGGATGCATCTTCTGTCCCTCCTTCCCACATAGAGTCATGGTGTGATCCTATAACAATATAGCTGTCTTCATCCCTACTTATCTCTCCAAGGATGTTTGCCGTCGTGGTCCTTATAACCTCGCCATACTGTATCAACTTCAACTCCTTAGCTCCATTCATAAGTCTCTTCTTGAGACGAGCTCCTTCATCACGGGTCAAAACAACTCCTGGAACCATACCATAGCTATCATTATATGGATCTGCTTCTGGAGACAGGATATAGGGTCTCATGTTAAAGGGGAATATGAATACTATTCCCAATGCACCCTGTTTTTTAGCCTCGTCATATACCATCCTCTCCATCTCGTTAATCCATGTAGCTGGCTGTCTATAGGTGGAGAGCGTGTTACCAGGGTCATATATCCATTCTGCAAATACC
>JALTNJ010000098.1 GCA_027000765.1 Nitrososphaeria archaeon
CACCCATTATCTTCAAAGCAATCTGTGCTATAGGATGTACTTTAACAGCTCCACCTATTATTCCTACTGGCATAGGCATCTCAAGGGTACCTACTAAATTGCCGTCTGGAGTCTTCTCCCACATAGAAAGTGATGTGTAGACTCCCCATCTAGCAGCATATGAATGAGCTCCGGCCTCCAGAGCCCTATGATCCTGACCAGTGGCTAATGCGACCGCGATGACGCCATTCATTATACCCTTGTTATGGGTAGCAGCTCTATATGGATCGGCCTCTGCAAAAGCTGATGCAGCCACTATTCCATCTACCGCCTCTTCTCCTCCAATATCTTCCGCATAGACTTTGACTCTAGACCTCACAAGCCTCCTGTCAGCTAAGTTGGATATGATCCTCAGATATACACGCCCCCCAACCCACTCAACTAGATAAGGGGCTACTGCCTCCGCCATTGTATTGACTGCATTTGCACCCATGGCATCCTTGACATCCACAAGAAGATGAACTATAACCATTAGACCCACAGCGGTATCGATGATCCTAACATCGATATCCTTAGCTCCCCCACCTAAACTGACTAGAATAGGATCTTGTTCATTAGCTATCTTTAGGATTTCATCCTTATATTCATAGATAATCTGTTTTGCATACCACGGATTAGGGAGGTCAACCAGCTGTATCTGCCCAATCATTATTGAGTCAGTTGCTACTGAGGAGATTCCATTATCTCTACGCATCACCCTAGCAGCATTACTTGCGGCAGCTACTACAGAGGACTCCTCTATAACCATGGGGATAAGATAGTCCTTACCATTAATTTTGAAGTTCGTCGCTATGGCAAATGGGTACGTCATTCCACCAACTACGTTCTCAATCATCACGTCGGCTATCTCTGGACCGAGGTTACCCATATTGAATAGGAGTTTAGCCTCTTCTTCAGATAGCCCTGCGAAGTCAACAACTAGTTTAAGGCGCTCCTCAATGGATTTCTTATAGAATCCAGGTATCCTAGAACTTTTATCAGGCATAATATGCCACCTACAATATACATTATTAAAAAGATTAAGAGATATAAATGAAATTGGCTGTTGAATTCTTATATAAAAAAGTTTCCAAATTTATTTATCCATGGTATCTAGCTGTAACAAGCCTCTTAATGGAGTCAGGATAATAGATTTTTCCAGAATCCTAGCTGGCCCCTTCGCAACGATGGTGCTTGGAGACCTAGGCGCTGAAGTAATCAAGGTCGAGCCTCCGAAGGGAGACGATACCCGTACCTGGGCACCGTATCTGGATGGGGAGAGCGTTTATTTTATGAGTACGAATAGGAATAAAAGGAGTATTGTTATAAACCTCAAGAAACCTGAGGGTAGGGAAATTATTTATAGATTAGTAAAGAATAGTGACGTGGTCATAGAGAATTTTAGGGAGGGAGTTGCTAAACGACTTGGAATTGATTATGATACTATACATAACATTAAGAAAGACATAATATATTGTAGTATTCGAGGATTTGGATTCTCTAAGGTTTATAGGGATAAAGGTGGTGCGGATATCGTCATTCAAGCGATGAGTGGGTTGATGGATGCCACTGGAGTTGAGGATGGCGAGCCGGTTAGAGTCGCGTTCGCTCTTTTCGATATTTTTGCGGGAATGATAGCCGCTACCTCAATCGCTTCAGCCCTATATAATAAAAAAGCTACTGGAAAGGGTTCCATAATCGAAGTATCATTATATGATGCCGCATTGTTTTCGATGAGCTATATCCCCCTAATATATCTTATGACTGGGAAAAAGCCCAGGAAAATGGGATCTGCACATCCCTCCCTAGCTCCATACCAGGCTTTTAAATGTAGAGATGGGAGGTATCTTGTCGTAGGTGCATTCAACGATGCTATGTGGATGAATATTTGCCGTGCGCTGGAGCTAAAGGAGCTGATTGATGACCCTAGATTTAGGACAAATAAAGATCGGGTTAGAAATAGAGATGTCTTAATCCCTATTTTAGCCGAGAAATTTAGGGAGAGAGACTGTAGAGAGTGGGTGGAGATTCTTGACAAGTATGGAGTAACAGTTGGGCCAGTATATTCAATAGATGAAGTATTCAAAGACCCCTATGTAACAGACGCCAATATAGTCGTCGAGATCCCACATCCACTTCTAGGAATGATCAAACAAATTTTATATCCGGCATCGATATGCGGGGAAAGGCCAGAGCCTAGTCATCACCCGCCTCTTATGGGAGAGAATACATTCGAGATATTGGCCGAACTAGGATATACAGAGGATGAAATCAAACAGCTTATTGATAAAGACGTGGTCTACGGGATAAAAACGCCCTAAACCTCTTTTAGCTATACATATAACAGCCCCGGCCCTCCAATTACAGTATCGATTGGCAGTCCATTTGAGATGCTTATAGCAGTGGACACCTCTTTCAACCGTTCTTTACTGGCTAATGCGATCATCGCACCTCCACCACCTGCCCCACTCAGCTTGGATCCATAGGCTCCAAAGGCTCTCGTGACATATACCAAGTCATTTAACTCTTTTGAAGAGACTCCAAGCGTATCTAATAGTCCATGATTGATATTCATCAACTCACCAGCTACTATGAGGTCACCTTTTAACAGAGCTGTTTTAGCTTCTACAACTAGCTTCCCGATGAGCTCAATCACCGGATCGATTATCTCGGGGTACTTTTCTTTATATTTTTTTACCAATGCAACCATATCCTTAGTCTTGTATTTCCTCTTTACATATCCAATTATAAGGGGCATTTCAACTGGTATATCGAGAGACTCGTGTGTGAAAGAGTTTTCTCCAGGCTGGATATAGATTATTCCCCCGAAAGTCGATATGGTGGAGTCCATCGGACTTGCTAGACCCTGTACCCTCTTCTCGGTCTCCCAAGCTAGGCTCGCGATCTCCTTCTTACTAAGCTCATGCCCAACTGCCTTGGAATACGCTGCGATCGTAGCAACTGATACCGCGGCGGATGTACCTAGTCCTGCACCTACAGGCATGGAGGACTCTATTTTGATATCAGCTCCCTTAAACTCATTTGTATATTCACTCACAAGGGATATGGCTTCCCTGATATAGCTTACAGCAGACAACACCCGGCCATAGTCCGTCTCAAGGACTATTTCTCCATCCTTGTTATAAGTGAGAATCACACCAGGAATCTCAAGGTTCAGAGCCCGGATAGTTATTCTATCATCGTCCCTTATCTCACAAGATACGGTTACTCTACGGTCTATAGAAGCGACTATAGCAGGTTTTTTATAAACTACCGCGTGTTCACCATATAAAGTAACTTTTCCTGGAGCTGAAGCAACTATCTTCATACTATTAATAATTTTTAGATTTGGACTAATTAAATAGAGGAGAAAAAGAGGATTGGAGGCTTTTGTCTATAGGAACTCGCTGAGGGTCAGCATTACATTCAATAAGAATCTGAATACACCTGTCTGCGTCAGCCTACCAATGATCTTTCCTTCTTCGACGACATAGAGTCTCCTGATCTCCTTCACTGCCATCATTTCCATTGCCTTACCTATCGGCTCATCAGGTGCTATTGTAATTATTGGAGAGGACATTACTTCCTCTACCTTAACCTTCTCTATATTTAGGTTCTTGGCTACTACACGCCTAAGTATATCCCTCTCAGTAAGGACACCCACTGGAAGGCCTTCTTTAGTGACTACTACAGACCATACGTTATTCTTTATCATCTCCTTAAGTGCTTCCATACAGGATTTGTTACCCTCTACGAGGATCACCGTTTTATCCATCGCATCCCTAACCTTAACTGTTATCGGCATATCTATCACCTATATATATTTTTTCCATATAATGATATTAATTATTCGACAATATTTTTTTAAGCGGCTTAAACATGCATATATAGACAGTTAATTTTGATTATAATCATGTAAACTAATGGTTATTAGGCTAATTATCCAAGGGAAAAATTGGTTATTTCTTAATACATATACTTATATTAATTTTCTCGTTTAAGTTAGTTGTAGGCAATACCTTAATTATATAGGGATATTTCCGTGGTGACAAGCATGTATTTTGAATTTACTGAGGATGAGGAGATTTTTAGGGAGAGTGTTGAGGAGTTCTCCAGGAGATACATCGAGCCAATATGGGTCGATATTGATGAGAAGAATACCATACCCTTTGACCTGATAAAGAAAATGGGTGAACAAGGGCTATTCGCAATCCCGGTATCCGAGGAATACGGCGGCATGGGCGGGTCATTTATGATGACCACAATCGCGGCTGAGGTAATCGCATATTATGATCCGGCGGTGGCTATAGCAGTATATATGCTGCTGAATAATGGATGGCCAATGGCTCTAGACCTATATGGAACTGATGAGGCTAAGGGTGAGATTCTGCCTAAAGTTGCTTCTGGAGATGCATTCTTCGGAATAGCATCTACAGAAAGTCACGGGGGGTCAGACGTCGCAGGCATCAAATCATTCGCCAAGAAAGAGGGAGATGTCTGGATAGCGAACGGTGAGAAGGTGTTTATCAGTGGTGTAAGAGAGGTCCAGGAGCTACCGGCAGGTGGAGGCTGGTTCTACCTGGCCAAGACAGGTAGCCTCGATTGGGGACACAGGAACATTACGGCCTTTGCACTTCTACCAAAATGGAATGGGAAACTGAAAGACGGTTTTAAGCCAACATTGTATGAGGAGATAGGGAGAGGAGGACTAAGTAGCGGTGGATTCATATTAGAGGACTTTGAAATCGAGGATAAATATAGGATTGGGGAGGAGAACAAGGGGTTCTACTACGTTTTAGAGGGTTTCAACATAGCTAGGATACTCGTAGCCGCTGCATGCCTTGGAAGCGCACAGTGGGCATTGGATCAAGCGGCTGAGTGGCTGAAGAATAGGAAGCTATTCAATGGAAGAAGGTTATCATCATTCCAAGGGATACACTTTAGATATGCAGAGCTATATGCAGAGTTGGAGGCCGCTAGACTATTTACCTATAGGGCGGCTAGGCTAGTTGATAAACTATATATGGAGAAAGATCCGACGCTTAAGCCGAGGGACCTAAATATTCCAGTGGCGTTGGCGAAGCTCAAGGCACCTGAGGCAGCAGTCAGGATATATGAAGAAGTATTGAAGTGGTACGGTGCCTATGGATACATGAAGGAATCCAACATCTACCGTGGATGGCTAGGGACATTCTCCTATGTCATTGGAGCTGAGGGAGCACAGAATATAATGAGGCTTATCATCGCCAGAGACTTATTAGGCGGCGAATACATTAGGGAGTAGATCTCAACTACTCCCTCTAAACACCCTATTTTTATTTTATCGGGGGTGGATATGATGAAGATACTTGTTCCAATAAAGCTTTGTTATGACGTGGGGCAGATGAAATTTGATTCTAACACAGGTGAACCTATTTTAGATGCCGTGCCCAGGTCTATGGGAGAAGCGGATAGATGTGCATTGGAAGAAGCTCTTAAGATTAAAGACAGTGTAGGGGGAGAAGTAGTCGTAGTAACAATTGGAGAGGCCCGGACACATGGTAAGATGTTGAGAGACGCATTTGCAATGGGTGCCACAGGTGGATATCTCGTCTCCACAGGGGATTATGATAAAATCGATTTGAAGACTGTCTCAATGATCTTTAAGGCTTTGGTGGAGACAACTGGGCCGTATGACTTGATTATTATGGGCGCTGGATCAACAGACACTCATTCATCGCTCCTGCCACCTATGTTAGGTGCTAAACTTGATATGAAAACCGTAGTTGGGATCGATAAACTGGAATATGCTGATGGAGGGATAACTGCAATATGTACATATGGAGATGGATCCTATACGTATAGGCTGAAGCCACCCGCTTTATTATCTGTCACATCCGAGGCGAATCTCCCAAGGATACCGACGATCAAGGATATTTTGAGAGCTAAGAAGATGAAGTTTGAAGAGCTACCCGTGGAAGAATTAGTTGAGAAGGTAGATAGGGTTGATATCTTAGGAGTAGAAAAATACATTGTGCCTAGGAAAAAATTGGTATGGGAAGCAGATACAGATGATAAGCTTACTGAGGCTGTCGAGAATATTATAAAGGTCTTGAAGGAGG
>JALTNJ010000099.1 GCA_027000765.1 Nitrososphaeria archaeon
GATCCTCTCCCATGTAGAGATAATCGATAAATTCCTGATTTATAGGAGGCTGGGCACCGGTGGTAGAGATTAGTGATGTCCGGGGGACCCTAGTATACACATCGAGAGGATCCTATTCTATTGAGGTTATTCTAGTATCTAAAAAAGGTTTTGTAGGACGCTTCGCCTCGCCGTCAGGAGCTAGTACTGGTGAAAAGGAAGTCCCTATGTTCCCGGATAATGACGTTGGAAAGGCTTTTAAAGCCTTGTCAATGGTCTCTAAGAAGCTGGTTGGATTTAATTTTGAGTCTCAGGAGGAGTTGGACAGCTTTATAGATGAATTGGATGGCACCGGATCATATGAGAAGCTTGGTGCAGCTGTGTCCCTCGGTTTATCCATGGCGGGAGCCGAGATATCTGCTATGGAGATGGGGGTGCCCCTGTATCACTGGCTATCCAATGGCCATGCAAGCCGCCTCCCCCTCCCCCTTGGTAACATAATAGGGGGTGGTAAACACGCTAGGGGAAGGTCTATAGATATTCAAGAGATACTTGTATTCCCTAGGGAGGCGAGATCCTATCAAGAGGCTTTTGACTCACTTGTTAAGGTGCATAAGACGGCTGGAATGATCCTAGGTAAGAAAGACAAGTGCTTCACAGGGGGTAAGAATGACGAGGGGGCTTGGACGACTTCGTTGAACGATGAGGAGGCGCTGGAGATAGTTATTGAAGCCATGGATATAGTTTCGGATGAGACCGGTATGAAATTCTCCCTGGGAGTGGATGTAGCGGCTTCATCTCTATGGGATAGGGAGCTCGGGAAATACTATTATCCCAGGAGGAATCTCTATAGGGATGGTGAGGAGCAGCTTAACTATATCCTCGAGTTGATCGATAAATATGAGTTGAAGTATGTCGAGGACCCGCTTGAGGAGAATGACTTCACGGGCTTCGCTAGGTTAACTGAGGAGGCTGGTGACAAGGCGTTTATAGTTGGAGACGACCTCTTTGTAACAAACAAGTCTAGGGTATCTCTGGGCGTGGAGAAGAAGAGTGCAAACGCGATTATTATAAAGCCCAATCAAGTCGGCGATCTGACTAAGGCTAGGGACGCTGTTGCGGAGGCTGGTAGAGGAGGCCTACTTATAGTGGTCTCACATAGGTCTGGTGAGACTCCTTATCCACAGCTGGCCCACGTAGCGATAGCCTTCGGAGCCACGTTGTTTAAATGCGGTGTAGTAGGTGGGGAAAGAGTTATTAAGCATAACGAGATAATCCGTATTGAGAATGAATTTGGGGGTCTAGTACCGTCTTCAATTAATAAATAACCTAGTTATTTAATATGTGATGTTGTTGAGGTGTTGAGGAGAAATGTCTGTAGGTAGTGAGGCGGTGAGTGGAGAAGAGAAGATCGAGATTAATAAGGAGTTACTATTGAAATATAGGGTTCACTTAGGCCGTAATATTAAGACTAGGTTTAGCGAGAAGTTTATATACGCGATTCACCCACGTGGATTCTATCTCATCGACCTGACTAAGACGCTTGAGAGGCTTAAGGTAGCAGCTAAATTCCTATCTATGTATGAGCCTGAGGAGATACTTGTATTCTCCGGTAGGGAGTATGCTGCCCGTGCACTTGAGATGATGAGTAAGTTAACCGGCTTCAAATATATGCATGGTCGTTTCCTACCGGGGACCTTGACAAACTATATATTGGATACTCATCAGGAGATCTCCTTCCTCTTGGTTATAGACCATACATATGATCAGCAGGCTGTTGATGAGGCTGTGAAGGCTAGGATCCCCATAGTAAGCTTTGTAGATACAAACTCTGATGGGGCGTTTGTAGACCTAGCTATCCCCGCTAATAACAAGGGTAAGTTCTCCATAGCCGCCCTCCTATGGGTATTAACCGTCCTCATCCTTAGGGAGAAGGGTATCCTTAAGGAGGATGAGGTTATCGACGTGCCTATAGAGGAGTTTATGGTGCAGCCTGAGAATGTCTAGATATGAGAGGAGGCCTGCTGTAGCTGGATATTTTTACCCATCTGGTAGAGATGCTCTTATAAATGATATTGAGGCCCAGTTCCTATCTCCACTGGGCCCTGGTTCCCTGCCTAAGGTTAATGTAGATGGCCCTAGGAACATCTTCGGCCTCATATCTCCACATGCAGGGTATATGTATAGCGGTCCCTTCGCCTCCCACGGCTATTATCACTTGGCTGCCGACGGCCTTCCAGACAAGATTATCATCATAGGCCCTAACCATAGTGGGGTCGGCGCAGCTATATCCGTATACCCAGGTGGCGTCTGGCATCTGCCGCTTGGAGACGTATATGTAGATGAGGATCTTGTGAAGAAGCTGGTTGAGACCGAGCCATATATCGCGTTTGATGCTGACGCCCATTCATATGAACATTCTATAGAGGTTCAGATACCCTTCCTCCAGTATATCTATAGCCTGGCTGATAAGGAGTTCAGGATAATACCCATTGTCATGATGCAGCAGACATGGAGTGCAGTCGATACACTGGGCTCCGCCCTATCGAAGGTCCTCGAGGATTATCCTAGGGAGTCATATCTCATCATCGCATCTACAGACTTCAGCCATTATGAACCGTCTACTGAGGCTGAGAAGAAGGATAGATATGTTATAGACAGGATCCTGAAGATGGATCCCCAGGGAGTCATTGATATGGTATATCGGTATAATGTCTCGATGTGTGGCTATGGGCCTGTGGCCACACTCCTATATGTCGCGTCTTCACTCGGGGCTTCTAAACCCGTTTTACTAAAGTATGGTAGTAGTGGAGATATAACTGGGGACTATAGTAGTGTAGTCGCCTATGCATCCTTCGAGATACTTTGGAAGTAATTGCCATAATATTTAAGCAGTTAATCTTTATTTTTATCTAGAGATTTTCATTATATAATTCATTATTACTTTGATTTTTTGAGAGGAGTGCCTCTGGAAGCGTGTATGCATATGACGGGTATATCCGATGACGAGTATGTTGAGGAGAGGAAGCTGGAGCATATCAAGATAATATTGGAGGAGGATATCGACTATAGGGTCTCCACATGGTTTGAGAACATCCATCTCATTCATAATGCCCTCCCCGAGATGAATCTAGATGATATAGATACTAAGGTGGAGTTCTTGGGGAGGGTTTTTAACTATCCTATTCTAATCGACTCCATGACAGGTGGGACCCGTAAGGCTATGGAGATCAACCGGGCGTTGGCTGAGGTCGCTGGAGAATATAATATACCTGTTTCATGCGGTAGTCAGAAGGCTGGTTTATTGAACAAAGATCTGGTGGATACATATAGGGTTATGAGGGATGTATGCCCCGATTGTTATATAATCGGGAATGTAGGGGGCCATGATATCGTATCTGACCCAGCTGGAATAGCCTCTGAGATAGTCTCTATGATCGAGGCCGATGCACTGGCTATCCATCTAAATCCGCTGCAGGAGGCTGTTCAGCATGAGTCGACTGTCAGGCATAGTAAGGTTATAGATGCTATCCAGGAGGCTGTGGACGCCCTAGATGTCCCGATTATAGTGAAGGAGACCGGGGCAGGTATATCTATGGAGGTGGCTAAGGTACTGGAGTCCATTGGCGTGGCGGCTATAAACGTCGCTGGGGCTGGGGGTACGAGTTGGTCGGCTGTAGAGGTATATAGAAATATGCTGAGGAGGGATGATCTTATGGCTGATGTAGGCAGGACATTCTGGAACTGGGGTATTCCAACAGCCGCTTCACTTATAGAGGTCTTATCCGCTGTGGATATACCGGTTATATCCTCTGGTGGAGTCCGTAGCGGTGTGGATATCGTTAAGTCGATGGTTTTAGGAGCATCCCTAGCTGGAATGGCCCAGCCTTTTATAAAGGCGTATTTCAAGGGGGCTCTAAAGAAGTTTCTCGAGAGGATTATACATGAGATAAGGATATCCATGTTCCTTGTAGGCGCCTCCAACATTCCCTCGCTTAGGGAGGCGGATTATGTTATAACTGGGGAGCTGCTTGAGTGGATTCGGCAGAGAGGTCTGGAGAGTAGGTGGTTGTAATGGTGGACTTGAGGTCTGAAATGAAGAGAATTAAGGGGCTTGTTGATGCTGAGATTAGGAGGATAAAGGCTGGTTTAGAGGGTCCAGACGACTTGGTTGAAGCCTCCTTCCACCTTGTCTTAAGCGGTGGGAAGAGGGTTAGACCATTTATACTCATTAAATCTGCTGAGGTCTTCGGGGCTTCACTCGAATCTTCTATGCCGGCTGCAGTCGCTATTGAGCTTCTTCACAACTTCACATTGATCCACGACGATATAATGGATAGGGATGAGTATAGACGTGGTGTCAAGACTACACACATATTATTTGGGGAGCCTGTGGCGATTATAGCTGGAGACCTTTTATTTAGCTATGTATTCTATATATTGTCCAAGAACTATCCTCCTGAAACTGGTCTTAAGCTTGTTGAGTTATATGCAAATGCCTCGAACCTGATATGCATGGGGCAGACGATGGATGTGTTACCCGATAAGTATATCGTCTCCTCCGACCAGTATCTGGAGATGGTTTATAGGAAGACAGGTGCCTTGATAGAGGCCTCCGCCGTTGCGGGGGGAGTCGTCGGAGGTGCTTCTGAGGAGGAACTCGGTCTATTGAGGGAATTTGGCAGTAAAATAGGGATCGCCTTCCAGATAGCTGATGATATACTGGGTATAGTCGGGGATCCGAAGGTGACAGGTAAGCCAGTTGGAAACGATATTAGGAATGGTAAGAAGACTATATTGGTCTTAAGTGCATTGGAGCGTATGGATAGTGGGTCTAGGGAGAAGTTTCTAAGGGTCTTCGGCAACCCTGGATCCAGCGACGATGAGGTGATGGAGGCTATTGACATAATCGTTTCCACGGGGGCTATAGAGGATTCTAGAGAGTTTATGAAGCGACTATATAATGACTCGATAAACGCCCTTAGGAACCTGCCTGAATCGGAGGCTAGGAGCTATCTTATGGAGATGGCTCGATTCATTATATATAGGGATAAATAGCTTATTTAGTGTCTTTAGGGTAGGTAATAATGTCCAATGAACTTAGGAAGCTTATAGAGGCCTTTGCACTTGAGAATGCCCTGGCCCATGATGGTAAGGCGTCCTTCGACGCCGTGATCAAGAAATTATTGGGTGCTCGGCCGGAGTATCGCTCGAAGGTTAGGGAGATAATACCAATTATTAGGGAGATAGTTGACATGGTATCCTCCCTAGATCCTGATGAGCAGATGCATAGATACGAGTCTCTTAAGGAACTCATTCCTCATAGGGAGAGGGCTAGGGATACGGAGGGGATGCTGCCTCCCCTACCTGGTGGGGTTGAGGGTAAGGTTGTAACTAGATTTGCTCCCAATCCGGATTTCGTCCTCCACCTAGGTTCTTTAAGACCACTTCTATTATCATATGAATATGCCAAGAGGTATAGGGGGCGGTTCATACTCAGGTTTGAAGATACTGATCCTAGGACTAAGAAGCCTGAGCCGATTTACTATGAGATGATCCTCAAGGATCTCGAGTGGCTGGATACGCCGCCTGATGAAGTATATTACCAGAGTGAGCGTCTCGAGCTCTACTATGATGTGGCGAGGAAGCTTATTGAAAAGGGGCATGCATATGTCTGTCTATGTAGTAGGGAGCATTTCTCGGAGCTTGTGAAGACTGGCCAGGCATGTCCACATAGGATTCAGTCTCCTGAGGAGAATCTGAAGCTGTTCGAGAAGATGGTTTCAGGGGGCTTCGGCGAGGGTGAGGCTGTCCTCCGTATAAAGACAGACTTATCCCATCCAAATCCATCTATTAGGGACTGGCCTGCCCTTAGGATAATAGATACTAGGAGATATCCCCATCCACGTGTGGGGAGTAAGTATTTTGTCTGGCCCCTATACAACTTCTCTTGTGCCGTGGATGACCATTACATGGGTGTGACACATATATTCAGGGGGGAGGAGCATAGGGTTAATGAGGAGAAGCAGCGGTATATCTATACATATATGGGGTGGAAGCCCCCGACTACAATACACCATGGTAAACTAGCTATTCCAGAGGGTATACTGAGTA
>JALTNJ010000100.1 GCA_027000765.1 Nitrososphaeria archaeon
CCCTACTTGATAATAATGTTGATCCCAAGAGAATCCTATACCTATCTCTTGAAGATGATCTCAACCTTGGGGAGGAGCTTGAGTTTTATGAGAAGAATGTGTTGAGGGAGAAGCTGAGGGATACAAAGAAAGAGACCTATATCTTCTTAGATGAGGTGCAGTATAATAGCGAATGGTATTATATAACCGACTCTGTAAAGGGTGGTAATGAGAAGGTCCGTATCATTGCCACATCGTCATATATTCTAGATGATCTGCCTAGTAATGTCAAGAAGATTTTTGTCAAGCCCTTAACCTTTAGAGAGTATCTTGCGATTAAAAAGATATACCCTAAGACAGTTAAATTCGAGGTTCTGGATCTGAGGAGGAAATATGTCGAGTATCTACATTTATCAGAGGAGTTCGACAGTTATCTACTTACAGGCGGCATCCCTTCATTGATGGATGTGGATGATATAAATGAGATCTCCAAGAGGGCTCGTAATGAGATTATTAATAAGATCATCTACATGTTGATACCTAGGGCTGAGAAGAGGAAGGAGCCTTATCTAGTTGAGAAGATACTAAAATATATCTCCTATTCAGTAGGGTCTCAAACAAATTATAACCATCTGTCTTCAATGCTTGGAAAGGATATCAGGACAATTATAAACTACTTCGACATAGCGATTAAATCCTTCTTGCTGTATCAGCTTAAGAATAAGATCGAGAGGGGTAGGAGCTCAAGGAAGCTGCCTAAGACTTATCCATATTCACCTGCCTATGCATATGCCTTCTATCCCGAGAAGTTCGGTACTGACGAGTATATAGGGAAGGTTATCGAGGGCTTTATAGCACTTCATCTAGATGCAAGGTTCTATTGGAAGAAGGCTAATAAGGAGATAAGTATTATATGGGAGAGAGACGGCGTCGAGATACCTATCGTAGTCAACTATACAAAGAGGCTTAGTAGAAGGGAGATCAAGAAGATCGACACTGCGTTGAAGAAGGTTGAGAAGGATATGGGTATTATAATCGCCAAGGATACGTTTGAAATAGTTAAGAAGGAGAGGGAGCTTTGGATAATGCCTCCTTGGTTACTGCTCCTGACCCTACCCTAATATTTATAGGACTGCCTTTGCGAGTTTATAGGCTATTCCAGGATGCTTTAGTAGGCGCATAGCCACAGATCTAACGTTTTCTCCATTAGCTAGTCTCACTATATCGTCGGGCTTCAATACATCTGCAAGCTGATTCAGCTCTTTATCATTCAACTTCTCGAGGAAGCGCATCACCTTTAGACTGAAGTTTATCTTATCGATCCAATCTCTGTACTCGTCTACCCACCTCGCCATAGCCTTCTCCGACCAGTCACCCTCTGACACGGCTTGGGCAGCGACCTTACCCGCAGCAAGGCCTGCGACACCAGATGAATGTATACCTGCCCCGGTTAATGGTATGACTGTCCCTGCAGCGTCTCCAATTAATATGAATCCATCTCCATAGTTCTTACTAATCAATCCTCCAATAGGCACAGGTGCCCCTCTATAGTCTATTATCTGGGCTCCTCCAAGCTCGTCTTCATGGGCCTTTACAAATGCATCTAGATACTTCTTAGCCATTCCACCCCTTACTCCTATACCTACTTCAGCCACCTTCTCTCCCTTTGGAAATATCCATGCATAACCCTTTGGAGCAACCTCTGTCCCGAGATAGAATCTAGCTGATTCTGAGTCCTCGAGCTTTACGTTTACCATGAGATAAACTAGGGTGGGTATCGGCTCAGACTTTTCCCTTATGCCTAGGCTCTTGGCAACTATAGAATTATATCCATCTGCCCCGATCACAACCTTAGCAGTATAAGTCGTGTTGGTCGTCTTCACATGAAACATGTCCTCCTTCCTAATGACTGCCTCCACCTTCTCCCTAACATGGATCTCCGCTCCTTCTTCAGCCGCTTTAAGCGCGAGTTCCTGTAGATACATCGTCTTATTTATTGAGAATGTCGGGGCGTTGGATACGTCGATATATTTACCGTTGGGTGCAAATACCCTTGGAATAACCTTATGTAGAATTATATATGGCTTTGGATCTATCCCCATATCCTTGAATGTGCCTAAGCTAGTCGCTTCTCCACATGGTTTCTTAGCCATTATGACCTCATTCTTCTCAAGTAAGAGTGTCTCTGCACCATACTTAGCTGCATTTATTGCAGCAGGTATGCCTGCTGGGCCTGCTCCTACTACTATAACATCATAATGCCTCATAGGTTATCACATCCATAGGCATATTCATCTACTGTCTTAATCACTCTGTTAATTATTTGAAATGATGAGCTATATATTAAAATCTTTGACTAGATATACTCATACCCTTATCTTCAGACGACTATAACCCTTCTCCTTAGTTACATCTACTATACTCTTGAAGACCGGATGATTCTTAAGCTCGGTTTCATGGGATATCACGATAACTTGGGAATACATCTCCTCCTCAATTAA
Organism: Nitrososphaeria archaeon; assembly: GCA_027000765.1. GTDB lineage: Archaea > Thermoproteota > Nitrososphaeria > Geothermarchaeales > JDFR-13 > Geothermarchaeum. The sequence goes on from JALTNJ010000100.1 coordinate 2,481, forward strand.
TGACCCCAGCATCTCGGCAATCAAGTTCTTATTCTCCTCATCCAATGGGCCGAATCCCTCGTCAATAATTATGAAATCAGGCGTGGTCCCACTTGAATGGAGGTGGCTCACCAACGAGCTTATCCCAAGTCTAATTGCAAAGCCTACAAGTGTCTTCTCTCCACCGCTAAGTGTAAGCCTATCTCTCAAGATATTATTAATATATATATGTAGCTCAACACCCTTACCCCCCTCAGACACCCGGAAGTTTATCGAGGCCTCTGGGAATATCCTCGATAATATCCTATTCACCTCAGATGTGAGTAGGTCCTCGACAATGCTCTTTAGGAGGCTCCTTGGGAACATGCTCTCAGCAAAAACATAACTATCCAATAACCTCCATATCTTCTGTGTCTTCTCCATCTTAGCTAGCTCCTCTTTAAGTCTCTTTACCTCCTTAAACAGCTTCTCCTGTTCTCCCAACTCATCTAAATCCCGTTTTAGATTTACACTATCGGTGGTCAGCTTATCCCTCTTTTCTTCTAATTTAGTAATCCTCTCCTTCAGTTTCTCTAGTTTGCCAGTAAGCTCTTTATAGGCATTCATGTCTATCTCAGCCTTAAGCTTCTCTTCCTCTCCCTTTAACATATCTAGTTTTCCGAAGAGTTTCTTGCACTCTCCGATTACACGGAGTATTACTTCTAGTGTATGAATATCGCATTTGAATCCAAAAAATTGACTTATCTCCCCGAATATCTCTGTGACCTCAAGATTGGCTTCCTTCAGCTTTCTATCTATATCTTCTTTCTCATTAACAATATCCTCTTCTTTGTATTCCTCCAATGTATTTGCTAGGTGGTCTATAATGGTCTTTATACTGGATATCTCTTCCTTCTTTTTCCTAATATCCCTAAGTAGCTTTCTCATTACATTAATTCTCTCTTCGAGACTCTTCAACTCTATATTAACTTCTCTAATCTCCTTCTCCATCCTCTCTATAAGGTCACGCCTATGCTCATCATCCAAGTCCCTTCCGCATACCGGGCACTTAGGCTCTTTTGTCGTCTTGAGTATCCCAAGGGATTCTCTTAGGCTTTCCAGCTTTTGATTAAGGCCTCCCTTCTCTCCTATAAGCTTATTCAGTTCCTTGTCAACCTCTTCAATAGAGCCTTTTCCAATTTCTTCCAATAACTTTCTTAACTTCTCTTCTTCACGTGTTTTCTCTTCTCTCCTCTTCTTCAAGTCTTCAAAATCTTTGATTATCTTTTCCAGTTCCTTCCTCCTCTTCTCCATCGTCTCTATAGAGGTTTTCAGATTATTAATTTCCCGGATCTTCTCTTCTATCAGAGGTATTTCATCGGGTTTACCCAGATATCCTCTAGACCTTATCTCATTCTCCGTCTTCTCTATCTCTTGGCTTATTTCCACTAACTTCTTCCTAGCCTTTTCCAAAGCTCCAATATCCCGTTCCAACTCACTTTTCTCCTTATCCAACTCCTTCTTTTCCTTCTCCAACTTCTTTATCTCTTTATTAACTGCTTTGAGTTCCTTCTTTAATTCCTTTCTTTTTTCTCTTATATCCTCAATTGAATCATACTTTAACATGCTCCTCGCTTGGCTAAGGCGTCCTTGAAGCTCCTTCATCCTTTTTTCAATTTCATCCATCTTTTTCTTTATAGCGTCTCTATACTTATCGAGTTCAATGTTCAGCAGCTTTAGCAGAAGATTTCTTCTCTCATAATCCTTTTTCTCTATAAATGAGAATACCTCGCCTTGTCTAATCACTACTGAATTTAGGAATGTATTATAGTCGAATCCGATAATCGATTTTATCTTTTCATCGACTTCCTCTCCGAATCCCTCCTTAACCCATCTCCCATTTCTCTGGATAAATAGAGTATTCTCCCAAACCCTATTTTTACCCATCTGTTTTTCCATCCTTATGATTCGGTAGAGATCGTTTCCAGCGGAGAATGTTAGGTCGACATATCCAGATAGCTTCCTACCCGCCGGTGTAATCAATTTCTTCGAGGAATCTCTCCCCCTAGGCCCTCGTCCATAGGCTCCTGAAAATAAGGCGAATGTTATGCCATCGACGAAGAACGTCGTTTTTCCTGCGCCGTTTGGCCCAGAGACGAAGAGTGGATATGCGAGGTCGCCGAAATCCAGTTCATTATCCACCCTACCATAGCTGGCGATGTTCTCCAGCTTGAGATGTAGTAGCCTCATCCTCATACCTCATCCACCTTACTGTAGCTCCTCAAATAGTTTCCTAACATACTTCTTCATCTCGGCCTTATCCTCTGGCTTTATCTCCCCTAGGCTCTCGATATATTTCTCCATCATCTCAAGAAGCCAGTCTCTCCTGTCTAGCCTAAGTCTACCGATCTCGATCTCTCCCTCAACCCTTCTAATATTCCTATCTATCCTATATCCAACCACCCTCCTATTCGCTAAGAGATAATTATCTAGTGAAGACTCTTTTTCCCTCAGTTTTCTCCATCCAGCTATGTTAGTACGTATATTTATCCTTAGTAGAGACCCTTCTATATCCTTATCCTCGAGGAAATCTATGATATTTGATAATGGGTCTTCATCACCCACATCCAAATCCGGGGTACTCACCATTTTAACGGGATCCACACGTATAAAATCCACTTTAGGACTGGTGTCTCCCTCCACATCAACAATTATAAATCCCTTGTCTTCACCTGCCTCTCCAAAGTTCATCCTATCAATTGATCCAGAGTAATACATATTATCATATCCTCTAATCACCTGATGAAGATGGATATGTCCCAAGGCGATATAATCAAATTCCTCCGGTATAAAGGAGGAGGGAGATATGCTTGCAATCAACTTATAATAGCTATTTGCCAATGGATCAGACTCGCTATACCTAGCGCCGGCTACATCGTAATGCGTAACTAGGATACGTATATCCACGTCATTCATTTCTTTAATCATTAGTTCTACAAAACCTCTAATCTTCTCATCAGGATCTTCAGTATTTGATATCGGAATATATGGTAGAGGTAAGACTCCTATCTTCTCCCCATCTACATCAAGCTTAATCGGCTTATCTGGAAGCCCCTCCTGATAATGTATATTCTCTATCCCCAGTCTAGATAAAACCACGAGAGGCGTGTGCATACCCCTCATCTTAGGCGCATCATGGTTTCCAGCGATCATTATCACCGGGATTCCATGGTCATAAAGTATCTTAAGCCTATCCACGAGGCGATGTGCATAGTGGTATGAGACAAATATATTGTTGAAGATATCGCCGCTAATTAGCACCATCTCAACTTGGTTGTCTATAGCATATCTAAAGCACTTATCGATATTACCCAGTATATTTTCATTTACATGGCGCCCAACATTATGTCCCTTAAGGCTCTTAAATGATACTCCTAAATGAAGGTCGGATAAATGGAGTATCTTCATCTAGACACCTCTCATATAGCTAGTCACGGGATAGATCATCATCATATAAACTCCTACTCCTCCTCATACCAAGATACTCTCTATATCTCTTCTCAAACTCCCTCGAGACCATCGAATAATCCTCTATGCTCAAGACGACAGGGAACTTTACAGCAGGGCCATATATAACTGCCTCCCCCGGCTTTAGAGAATACACTATACTCTCATATAGCTTCGGATTATCGATTCCAGTTAAGGCGGCTGATACATCCTTTGGATCTGTCAATGCAAATACCATATTCGTCCATATCATACTAGTCACATCCGGATCAAGATCCCCGGGTTTCTGATCTATTGGAACAATTATAACTCCTCTCTTCCTCATCTCCCTCGCGATTACACCAAATGGGCTATATGCTCCTGCTTTCCTCTCCAGGAACTTATGAGCCTCCTCCAAGAGGATTATTATCTTAGTGGGGGACTCCTCCATACCCTCGGCAATCTTTTCTTGAAGCTTTATCCTCAGTCTCTCGCCAATTAAATTGGCTAACGCCAGGTATACACTCATGGTCTTCTCATATCTACCCATGCTTATCACGACACTCTTGCCCTTAGGGTTAATGAGATACTCGACTATCTCGTCTATGGCTCTTGAATACTTCTTCTTAAATGATATCGGCATGTTGAGAAGCCTTATCAGTCTTCTTCTACCGGCCTTAAACGATTTTAGAGCCTCTGGTGCTTCACCGATCTCTTCTTCAATGGCATTAATAAGCTCAAATAAGGCTCTTCTAGTAATTGATCTATCCGAATCAATGAACTTTGTCTCCCTCCTATCTATCAAGCTAATGATTTTATCTACAGTTTCCATAGAGAGTATTAGGCCTAGTATCCAGTATCCTGGGTCACTTAGGATCGTGTTTCCACTCCTCTCCATAACCTTTCTTATCTTCTTCTCGAAAGTGGCTAGGTTATCGAGAAACGCTTGTGTCACGCCTAATGGCTCGATTATCATCCTAAGATAACTGGATGGTAGATCATATAGGGGTATAGGTAGATACCTCATCTTAAACCTAGTAGTGTTCTCGATGTCTGGGGTGTATATGACAAACTCTTTCTTGAAGATGTTTGCTACGCCCCTTGCTATAGGCCGTCTATTGTTATCCAGAACCTCAAGTGAATATTCATCGTGCATATCAAATATGAGGAACCGGATATCGATATAGTCCTCTTCACCACGGTTATAGAGTGTATAGAGAATTCCATATCCCACTAGGAGGTTGGCTATAAACGTCTTACCGCTACCGCTTTTACCATATATCCCAAAATTTAGGTTGACTAGGTTCTTTATATCAACTGGAACCTCATATCCAACCTCGCCTATCAACTTCGGCCTTCCAAGTGGATACGTCTTCCGCCAATCAGGCTCTCCATAGTAAATCGCAATATCGTCTGGAACGGCCTTTATAAGCCTGGCTCCATAGGGAGGTATTGTATCGGGCTTCTCAGTGACCTTCTTCTCCTTAGAATACTTTGCAACTGGAATTAACCTAACTATATAATTGACGTATCTATCTCTAACTAGGGGTATTATCCCATCCCTAAACCTACTGGGGATATCCATCAATATAGATGGGTTAAGCTCACTGGTATACTGGACTTCATTGAGAATAGCTAGATATGAGTTTCTATCTGTATCTATGATAGCCAGGCTTCCAATCGGATAATCCTCCGGGTCCTCCCCTCTTATCAGGCACGCGACTATCCCTTTTTCAAATGAAGCCTCTAAAATACTCCCTATAACCTTCATTATCTCCACCCCATAATACTTAGAAAATCATCTATAGCTGTTTTTAGAAAGGCGTCCCCTAGATTCATCTGGGTAATTACATCGAAAAAAGCCTTGAAAACTCCTTTTTCATCACCAAGTTTAGTGATCACATCCCGATTCCTCACAATGAATTCTCTTAGGAGTATCGGATCCCTAGCACCATGAAGCAAGTATCTAATTATAATAAAGTTAGGGGTATCTTCATCATCTAGAAACAGGCTCTCTTTATCCTTATCTTCCATGTCATATGTGAAGTCGTGTAGCCTTGGAGACGGTCCGAAACCGATTTTAACATCTCCCTTTTCATCGGCATAGGCCACGTTCACCCCAGATATAGCATAGATATATAGCCTATCCGCATCTGGATATATCTCCTTCAACTCGTCGTGTCCAGTATGGAGTGGAGTGAACCCCTGCTCCCTCCTTGCTCTATGGATATTCTCATCTACGACAATTATCGGGTGATATATGCCACTGTCTATCAGGAGGATGTCCCCAATAGATATCTCAGGATATCTTTCGGGATATACGTATATGACGTACCTGTTTCCATTTATGCTTGCAACCTCGCCAACAGCAGTCTCTGAACCAGAATATCTAGATACCTTTATCTTCTTCATGCTATTGACCTCCATTTACTCATCTGCTTCCTACTATATAGATATTCAAGGGGTATATTCAATATCTTCGCGATACTAGCCTCAATATCCATACGATCATTTACAGATAACACTGACATTTCATGAGCCCTAGTCATAGCATATGGATATCCTCCCCCGAGTATAGACTGGAGGAGAACAGCCTTATGAACCACCTCTATAACTCCTTTATCGGATAATATCTTTGATGGAAACTCTATCCTAACGACGTTGGCAGGTCCTAGTTTCAAATAGAAACATGATATATCTAGGTCTGACTCTACTAGAATAGGGTTAATAACCTTGAATACAGGACTTCTCTCCCCGTTCTCCAATATTTGATTAAATAAATGCTTGTCTTGGATATATGCGTCTCCAATATCATATCCCGCGTATTCTAGGGTTCTAGCGATGTCCCTTGCCCTTGTATAAAATACCCCTAGGGGAACAACTCCATGGGAGATGAGTTTGTCGAAGAACTCCTTCATCATATTGACTAGAGTCACCCTCTTATCTTTGGACCATTTGATAGTGTAGATGTAGTTCATGGACTCATCCATCAACAAAACCTTGTGTTTACCAAAGAGTTTATCACTTAGTTTTAGGCCTACGTTAGTCTCATGGCTTTTTCCCTCTAGATCGGGATCCATATCGTCTATTCTTCCTAGTAAAATTATTGGATGACTTCCAGATCCACCTTCATTTACACCATAGTTATAGTAGAAGTATCCTGTGTTGAAGATGAGGTAGTCGGCTAAGAAATGTGCACCACCCCTATGCCAACTCGAGTCATATGCCCCAATACCATATTCCCCTAGCCATTTATTGGCCTCCCTAATAGAATATTCCTCAACTATATTGGAGACATCGGGTATCGAGTAGCTCCCCAGCTTCTCCACCGGCTTTAGAATAGGCGCCTTTAGACCATTGATAGATACCCTGGCTCCCTCCATCTCCTCATAATATATCTTTTCCAATTTCTTTATTCTAGAGACGTCCTTCTCCACAATAAATTCCTGTGAATATGAGAATATCATGTTTACGATCTTGGCCTTAGTGAATAAAGGGTCTTCAAAATCCTTATTTATCTCTATAGGAAGACTTATCTTCCTAACCTTATTCTTATCCATAATACTGAACCTCCATAATTAAATTAACGCTGATATCCCCATAAAGATTCCCACATAAGTCTTGGAGATATGCATGCAGGTGGTTAACCTTTATTATTATCTGTCTTGCAATAATAGAATTTAGTGGTGGAGGTATTCTATAGATGAGCAGTCGGTCACGGGTGTTTAGACACAAGTTCTACCCTAGGAAACCGTTTAAAGAGATATTTATCAAGGCTGACCTTGCTGAGCTTGTAGTGGAGCCTCATGACGAGGACTATCTTGATCTATCGGGGATGGTCCTGGGAGGCGCTGTTTCCGATGTGCTGCTGGATCATGAAGAGGTTAACGGTACTCTACGTATAACAATTAGGAATAGAGAGGGGCATAGATTCTTCGATATAAAGGTGAAGATGCGGATACCAATTAATACTCTCCTCGACCTATTCGGAGCCTCCCTCGATATAGGTGACATCAGGGTCGACGGCCTCCCAGTTAAGAAGATGTATCTCTACACGGCGAATGGAGACATCATGATCGGAGGCGTCTCAGCGGGTGAGGTGAAGCTTGAGAGCATTAACGGAGACATCTATGTCAGGGGAGGAGAGATAAAGAGCCTCCATATATCATCTACCAACGGCGATGTTAGGATAGAGTCGCATGTAGAGGATTCTAGGATCAAGGCAGATGACATTAATGGGGAGATAAGGCTATTGATAACCGAGAACTCTAACGCCTTGATTGAGGCCTCGAGTGTAAATGGGTTGATAAAAGTCTATAATAAGGAGAAGCTGAAGATAAAGACTAGTGAAGAGCGTTTTCTACAGGGCCTGCTTGGAGAAGGCGGTTCTGACGTAATCCTAAATACAGTCAATGGGAATATAAGGATAGAGGTTCTAGCCGAGTCATTGCCTGAAGAGGCTTAGGCAACGATATTATATTTATCAAATACTCTATACACCAATACTATGGTTAGGATAAGGGGGAGATAATAAGACGATACCCTAAATGCTATTGGTAGAAGCCACGGTATCTTGTCGGAGAACTCCCTTCCAAATAATAATATGACTAGCTCAAATAAGCCTGAGCCGCTTATGGTTATTGGGAGACTGGATAACACCAGTGACATATGGAGGACTATAATCGCCCCAAATATATCCATTGATATGCCGAGTGGATAGGCGAGTATCCATAGTGAGGCTCCTCCCAATAATGCGGTAGCTACCGTAGAGAGAAGAATGTTGAGGAATACCGTCTTCCTCCCAAGCCCTATATCAAGTCCCTTCTCAAACGATTGAAATGCCTTATCTGCCTCCATTATATATCTCTCTACCCTTTCATCACCAATTAAAAACCGTAGTTTATTTATGATCTTATCAACAAGTCTCTTCACAGCAGCCGTCCTATATACAAGTATAAAGTGAAATCCTGATACTGCTAGTGTAGCGGCGATCAGCACATAGACAATCGTGTTCAGAATATTGTTTATCACAAGATAGACGATGCCCAACATAACTATCCCTACGGCTACAACCACCTCAGACAAAACCTCCAGATAACCCATGACCGAGGCCGTTCCAAGATCAATATCATGTTTCTTATTAAGTATGTATATTCTAAATGCTTCATCGCCTACGTAGGAGACTCCTATCAGGGAGAAAAACTCACTTGATATTCTTATTAATAAGGCTCTTGATAAAGGGATCTTCTCCCCCGTAAAAACCCTACAGATATAGTAGAACCTAATACCCTTTACCATGAGCTGGATCAAAACTATTGCGAATGATATTAGGATATACTTCCATATGCCTATTAACTCATTAGGGTCTACTGAGCCGATGAACATTATCGCGACTAGTATAAGGGTTACGACTATGAATGATTTTAATATGGCACCCTTATATTTAGCCGCGCCACTATAATTCATCTTGATTGACCCCGTTAAATAAACAAATTATATTTCCGGGTGTTAAATATGAAGATAATTCCACTGAGGATAAACCGGGTATTATCCCCTGGAGACGATGTTATCAAGGCTATTGTAGATGCCTTCGAGGAACATAATATAGATCCCTCCACCGGGGATATACTAGCTGTATCCGTTAAGGTCGTCTCAATTACAATGGGATATATTGTGAAGCTGAGTGAGGTGGAGCCATCTAAAGAGGCTATGAACTTAGCCCATAGATATGGTATTCGTCCTGAGCTTGCCGAGTTGATAATTAGACAGGGGGCTATTGTAATTGGAGGTGTTGAAGGAGCCTTGGCGACGATTTCCAAGGGGTTCTTGGTGGGTAATGCGGGTATCGATAGGAAGAATGTGGGTGAGGGATATGTGGCTGTCTGGCCTGATGACCCCGATTCCATAGCCAAGTGGATTAGAGACAAGTTAAATGAGGTATATGGAGTGGATATAGGCGTCCTACTAGTCGATAGTAGAGTGCTTCCGCTGAGAAAAGGTACAGTCGGGTTTGCTTTAGGCGCCTCGGGCATAATGCCCATAAGGGATTATAGGCATACAAAGGATCTATTCGGGTATGAGATACGCTTTACCCATCAGAATATTCTGGATGAACTTGCTTCAGCCGCCCATCTATATATGGGGGAGGGGCGTGAAATGATTCCTTTCGTATATCTAAAGGATGCGCCAATTGAATTATGTAGGGACTGTACTTCAACGGAGGCAAATGTAGACATTGATGAATGCCTGTATTTAAAGCAGTTGAAGAGGTTATTGGATGCCGATGACTGAAATACCCAAAATTACTTTTTAATATCTATACACCACAGTTTATATTTTTGGAAGGTGAGTAGGCACGACAAAGGATAAACTACTTGTAGAGGATTATTCAATAAAGTTCATAACGACTAGGAACGGTAGGTTCCTCGAGAATATAGTCTTGGAACTCTATTTGGAGGACGGTAGGATATTCAGGATGGGCGGCATATCCCTAGATATCGCTGCGGAGATAAGGAAATATCTAGCCAAGTCTGGCGGGAGCCGGAGGAGGTTCGCGGGTGACCTGATTAATAGGAATGACCCTAGATTTACGATAATCGATATGCTTATAGACTTCCCCGATATAGAGAAAGTCCTACACGAATCCATTAGGGAAGTGGTTATAGACTATTTTGACCCCAATTACAACATATACGGTGCGAGTATCATCTTGGATGACGCATATACAATTGCTAAGAAGAGGGTCATGATGATACCGAGCCATGCAATTTTACTTGCCTTGATAGCCAATAGAAAGGTGTTTGTGGCTAAGGAGCTTGTGGACGACCAGATGCTGAGTGAGGATGAGCTAGATAAGATGACGGAGCCCTACGATGATTTAGATGAGTGGGATGAGGAAGAGTTCTAGGGATAGCCTAGTAAATCGCTTATCCTCTCCATGAGATGGCTCGTCGCCGCAAATACAACGGATATACCCCCGACTTTCGTCAATATAACTTCTCTAGACCCATTCTGCAGGACATGCGTCTTTCCCCCCGCTTCTTTTGTGATGAGATATGCAGCGGCTATATCGAATACCCTCAACGCTCCTCTGACATCGATATAGGCATCTATTTTACCAGATGCTACGTAGCATCCTTCTAAGGCTGCGGATCCAAAATGTCTAGAGTAGGGGATATATGGCAGGATATTCAGCCCAATATACTTACCTGGGAATGCCCTGTTTATATTCACAGAGAAGTGTGCATCCACAGTGTTTCTAGTCGGTTTTACACGTATTCTACTATTATTTAGATAAGCTCCTTCTCCCCTCACAGCCCAATATATCTCCTCTCTAAACAAGTCTCTCACGAGACCAGCGAAAACATGAGATAGAGAGTCCTCCTCAGCCAATGCAAGTGAGATTGAACTGAAGGGTATCCCCCTAGAAAAGTTGCTGGTTCCATCTATCGGGTCTAGAACAAGTATAGGCTTTTCCTTCCCATTATAGTCATCAAATCCTTCTTCAGCGACTACCATAAGCTTTAGATGTTCCCTAACTAGGTAGTCTTTGGCTGCATATGCAGATGCCAGATCCACTTTATGACCAAGTTCCTTAGGAGGTATCTTCCCCTGAAACCTCTCGTATGTACTCCAAATAGCCTGATACATCTCCTCACTTAATTCCCTTAGGATCGATATATAATCCATGTTCTCCATAGTATAACACTTCCCTATTAAGGCCTTATAATTATAGTTGACCCAATCTAATTTTTAATTTTGGAGTTATACATACGAAGAAGCCTGAGGTGTTTAGATATGATAATTAAACATATTAGGGATATTCCTATCGACCCTATGGACGTGGCGACTGACACCGACATTCAGTGGCTTATCTCCCCGGTGGATGGTGAGGAGAAGATAGGTGTAAGGAGATTCATAATTAGAGCTGGTGGAAGTATTCCTCCCCATAGACATAAGGAGCTCTATCATATACAATATGTAATTAAGGGAAGGTATAAGGTTGGCGCGGGGGAGAAGGAGTATGATGTTGAACCTGGCTCAGTGATATACATCCCCCCAAGGGAAGTACACTGGTATAGAAATGAGTCTAATGAGGATGTGGAGTTTCTCTGTATAATCCCTCTCGATGTAGATGGATCTACAGAGGTGGTAGAGGAGGATTAGGTGGAAGGCTTAATCCTCCACCTCTGCATCCGCGATCTTAAGAGCCTCGTCCAAAGCATCTATTCCATAGTCTATATCCTCTTCAGTCACGATCAGAGGCGGGGCGATTACGAAGTGGGACAGCCAGTTTAATGACATTAATACCCCTCTCTTCCTCATCTCAGCAGCGATTCTGCTGGTCATCAATGTCTTTCCAGTAAGCTTATCCTCCCTAGTATTGAATCTCTTCTTAGTCCTTCTATTCTTTACTATCTCAACCGCCCAGAAGAGCCCGAGGCCTCTTACATCGCCAATAGACTTATGTCTTTCCTTAAGCTCCTCAAGCCTCTTACCAAGATATTCTCCGACCTTAGCAGCGTTTTCAATGACCCTATTCTCCCTATATTCTTCTATAGCAGCTTTTAAAGCCGCCATCGACACAGTGTGGTATGCGAAGGTATGGCCTATTGCGAGGAACTGGTCTCTAAAATGTTTATCTATATCCCTGTCAACAGCGGTTATCCCCAGTGGTATATAACTTGACGTCGCTCCCTTGGCTGTAGTCATTATATCGGGGGCTATATCCCAGTGTTCAAATGCAAACCATTTACCCGTTCTCCCCCAGCCAGACATGACCTCATCGAGTATAAGTAGGACATTATATTCATCAGCTATTTTACGTAGACGATGATAATATTCTTTTGGAGGAACTATTATGCCATTTGTCCCAGTAACTGTCTCCATAAAGATAGCCGCTATATTTCCCTCGTTCTCAAGAATATACTCGAGGTATTCAATGCATTTTAATCCACATGTATCAGGCCCCACTTCTCCAAACGGGCATCTATAGCAATATGGGTCTGGGGCAAATACAGTGCCCCTAACATTAGTATGATACTCCACAGCCATTCTACGTGGATCACCAGTTATTGACAATGCACCCGGTGTATTACCATGGTATGACCAGTATCTAGAGACTATCTTATAAGAAGGGAATTTATAGGATCTCGCTATCTTCATAGCATCTTCATTTGCCTCACTTCCACTACTCGAGAAAACATATTTAGTCAGCTTAGGAGGAAGGATTTTAGATAGTTCTTCAGCCGCCTCAGCCCTAATCTCAGTGGCATATCCAGGCCCCAAATAAGGTAGTTTCTCTAATTGTTCCCTAATAGCCTCTATTATCCTCTTATTACCATATCCAAGGTTTACACATACCAATTGAGAGGAGAAATCGAGGTATTTACCACCGTCTTTGGAAAATAAATATGCTCCTTCACCGTGTGTAATATGCAGTGGTGATTTCCAATCCTTTTGATGCCTCCATGTGCCAAACAAATGCTCCACTACTTTATCCACTACCCAGTCCTTCATGGAATATCACCTAAATATAGAATAGTTTAAATATATAATGTTCAACTCAACCATAAATAATTAAAATAATATTCTAGTATAAAACGAATCTCCAAACTCCATTCTCATCTATTTAAGTATCTCTGTGGAGAGGGGAAAACTCTCGTATATTATCCTTGTGGAACATTAGATTAAAAAGGTTTTTAGAGTAATATTTTTCATCGGAGAGATGTAGAGGATGATGTATATACGGATACTTGGCCCAATCGAGTATCACTATGTCCTTATAATGATGAAGAAGACTCTACGTATGCGGATACGTGGGAGTATCGGGGATCACATATATTTCCTAGAGCATGAGCCGGTTATAACCCTTGGTAAAGACGGTAGCCTATCCAATATTCTAACCTCATACATAGATATCCCCATATTTTATGTGAAGAGGGGTGGAGACGTCACACTGCATTCTCCTGGTCAACTAGTCGTATATCCCGTGATTAAGCTGGATGAGAGGGGCTTGAGTATCCCTGATTATATACGTATACTTGAGGAGGCGGTTATAGAGGTTCTAGGGGAATATGGATTGGAGGGATACTGGAAAAAGGGAACTGCGGGTGTATGGGTTAAGGAGAAGAAGATCGCGTCTATAGGAATAGCGGTTGACCACTGGACCACATACCATGGATTGGCTTTCAATATATCCAATGACCTTAAGCTATTCCAATGTATTAGACCGTGTGGTATGGATCCGATGGAGATCACCAGCCTAGAGAAGGAACTTGGGTATACCGTGGATTTTGAGGAGGTTTTTAAAAAGATGGTTAGAAGCATTTCAAGAGGATTGCAGACCGATTATAGACTTGAATATATGTATAGAAAAGAGGTTATTGACTTCCTTTATGAAGAGACCTATTAAAAGCGTCTCTCACAGCTTCCCAAAGCCCTTCTCCATATGTGGGATGGGGAAATACTGTATGGTCTATCTCCAAAGCACCTAGTCTCCTTTCCACTATTAGGGATGCTGCTGATGAATATATGGATGCATTTTCCCCAACTATATGTATCCCAAGTACCTCCTTAGTCTCACTATTGATAATGACCTTTATGAAACCAGTTCTCGATCCCTCTGTTACAGCTCTACCTAATGCGCTAAATGGGAATCTGCCTACTACAACGCGCTCCCCATCCACTTCATCCTCTCTAACTCCTATCGAAAACACCTCTGGCTTGGAGAATATGACATATGGATAATGGCTTGGCTTTGGCAATGGCCCGTCTCCAAATAAACTCTCCGAGACATTCAATGCCTCCCAATAGGCCTTGTGGGCAAGCATAGGTGGGCCCGTAACATCTCCAATTGCATAGATATTCTCAACTGTCGTCTCCTGCCTATTATCCACCTTAATAAATCCCTTCCTATCCATATCTACACCTATCTCCTCTAGCCCTAGGCCTGTTGTATTAGGCTTCCTACCTATGGCTACAACCATCTTTTCCACTCTAATCCTCTCCACCCCTTCTTCCCGCTCAATCTCCACCTCCAACCAATCACCGTCTCTAACTACGTTCACGACTTTAGATGAAGTGAGTATCCTCACGCCCTTCTTACTCATCTCCCTCTCAAGCCTCTCACTAATCTCCCTATCCGTGAATGGGAGGATCCGGTCTAATAACTCTACAATTGTGACCTTGGTCCCGGCCATATTATATAGGCTGCCTATCTCAAGTCCAATCGCTCCTCCACCAACTACCAATAGCGACTCAGGTTTCTCCATCAGTCTCAAAGCATCTCTTGAATTAAGTATCTTTACATGATCAAACTCTATATTGGGAAGTGGAATAGGGCTGCTCCCCATAGCTAGAATCAGGTTTCTAAACTTTATTTCCCTAGTATCTCCGCCGATATCTACAGTGACATAATCTCTACCAATTTCCCTAGCCTCGGCTTTAAGAAGCTCTACACCTATAGCCTCAAATAGGTGTCTAACGCCCATCGTCAATGTCTTTACAACCCTCTCTCTAGTCTTCTGAAGTCTCTGCCAATCTATCTCCACCATACCTGTGAAAACTCTTTTCTTAATAAGACCCATGGTCTTTGTATATAGAGACGCGTGATACAATAACGTTTTAGAAGGTATACATGCATAGTTGAGGCATTCTCCACCTACCTCGTCCCTCTCGATGACCAAGACCTTCTTCCCATACTGGGCGATGCGTATAGCCGCTAGATATCCCCCTGGACCCGCTCCAATTATAACAACATCATAAACCATAAGCCTCACATCCCTCGCAGAATCTTTTCAATAAAATATTCACCTGCTAAATATGAGCTTCTCACTCTAGGCCCGCTAGCTACATATTTAAACCCCAGACTATAGGCTTCCTTCTCCAACTTCTTAAATACATCTGGAGAAACATATTCTATAACGGGGTAGTGTTTGGGAGAAGGCATTAGATATTGGCCGATTGTGACGATGTCCACATCCACCCTCCTGAGGTCTCTAAGGGCATCTACAACCTCCTCATATTCTTCTCCCAATCCTAGCATGATACCGGACTTAGTTATTATCCCTGGGTCGATCTCCTTAGCTGCCTTAAGCACTTTTAACGAGAGTTCATAACCCGCCCTTCTATCCCTAACAACTGGAGTGAGCCTCTTAACAGTCTCTATATTATGTCCTAATACGTTTGGCTTGGCATCTACAACTTTTTTCAGAGCCTCTAGGCTGCCACTGAAATCTGGTATCAACACCTCTATTATAGTCCCAGGGTTAAGGCGTCTTATACTCCTGATGGTCTCGGCATATACAGAGGCACCGCCATCCGGAAGGTCGTCTCTATCCACTGATGTGACGACCACATATCTAAGCCCAAGCTCTTTAACAGCTCTAGCTACCCTAATAGGCTCCTCCGTATCCACCTTTCCCCTTGGATTTCCCTTGGCGACGCTGCAGAACCTACAGTTTCTAGTACATATATCTCCTAGGATGAGGAATGTAGCTGTTTTGCTACCCCAACACTCATATATATTAGGGCATCTAGCCTCTTCACATACAGTATGCAGCCCATGACTATGTATTGTCCTAGAAGTCTCCCTCATTCCATCCGTATACAGTACTTTTATCCTGAGCCAAGGGGGTTTTCGAAGGACCGCCATCAGGAATCACACTATAAATTTACCATATATCACTGTTTAAATATAATTGGCTAAAAGTTTTATATTTAGGTGATTTGCCTTGCCAATCGACCCAGAATTCAAGTCAAAGAGGCAGGTTGTTGAAGAGCATAATGGACATCCAGTATGGGGCCCAGTTGAGCCACCTACAAAATTAGGTATACATGGTGAAAAAGTAGCTGTTGACTTCGACATATGTATCGCTGACGGTGCCTGTATAGACGTATGTCCAGTCGGTGTCTATGAGTGGGTTGATACACCTGGGCATCCAGCGTCGGAGAAGAAAGCCGATCCAGTCAATGAAGACCAGTGTATCTCCTGCCTAGCATGTGAGACAGCCTGTCCAGTAGAGGCCATTAAGGTATTCATGGAGTAAAGGACCAGCAGTAGACGCTGAAGTCTATTTATTTCCTATTTTTTTCATTTTCCTAGTCTTCTTACCACCCTTTGCATAACTCCTCTTCTCACTTGCTAAGAACGCCCTCCACCTGATCCTCAGCTCTTCTGGGGGCTCGACGCCTGCTAGTTCCCATACCTTCATGATATTACCAACATCCTCTCTTCTATCATCCACAGGAGTCTCTAAAATAATGGGGTGGCGAATGATCCTCGTATCTCTAAGGATATGTCTAAACCCCTCCTCACCGATATAACCCAATCCAATATGCTCATGAATATCTCTTCCAGCTGCATATTCCGCCCTAGAATCATTTAGATGAACCACCTTCAGCCATTTAAACCCGATTATTTTCTCGAATTTCTTCATGGTATTCTCCACAGCCTCCCTATTCCGGAGGTCATATCCAGCTGAGAATGCATGTGCAGTGTCGAAACAAACACCTAATCTATCATTAAGTGATATACTATCCAGTAATACAGCTATGTCTTCAAATGTACTGCCCATACTATTCCTCTGACCCGCCATATTCTCGAGAAGAATCAGTACATCGTTATCCACCTTTGCAAGGGCGTCTTCAACCGCTCTCACGAGATTCCTCCTCCCGGCTTCGATACCCTTACCCATATGGCTACCTAAGTGTATCACAACATATGGTATCCCAAGTTTCCCAGCTCTATCCAGTTCATTGATTAAGGCTTCAAACGACAACCTATATATCCTCTCATCGGGGGACGAGAGATTAGGTAGATACGGCATATGAGTCGCTACACTCTCCCTCTCATATCCATATGCCTCCAGCTTCTCCCTGAATTTTATTGCCTCATCGTCCTTGAGATCAGAATATTTCCACCCTCTAGGGTTACGAGTGAATATCTGAAATGCGGTACACCCCCTCTCATAAGCTCTATCAGGGGCGTTATATATTCCTCCACCGATGGACACATGCACTCCTACCCTCAGATGTCTAGACATAGTTCCACCGATTAATTATTACTCCAGATCAAAGTAATATCTTTTAGAGGTGTATATACCTCTAAATACATCTAACTTATCTTTCTTAGTTTATTATCTTGGCTTTGTGTATAGTTTTGGAGGGCGTTTTATATACTAAAGTCATATATATAAGAAAGGGGCTTAAGTATATACTGGAGCCCCTCCGATAAGCGTCGTTGTCCAAGTATATACATCGATATATTTTTTAGTTATGGATGTGAGGAGAAGTGTATAGGGAGAATGTGCTTCGTATAATTCCTGGTAGGAAACCCCTGAACTACAAGTCTATCCTTAGGCCAGTGGGTAGAGTTGAGATTGACGCAGAGCTATGTAAGGGCTGTAACTACTGTATAGAGTTCTGTCCAAATGACATCTTAGAACCCTCTGGAAAGATCAATACCCAGGGTTATCAATATCCACATGTTCCTCCTGAGAAGGCTGATGATTGTGTTGCATGTGGAATGTGTGAGAGGATCTGTCCCGAACTTGCTATTAGGGTATTTGACCATAGATATGTTCATGTAGGTGCATCTAAATGAGTAAGGTTGAGATGGATAATAGGTTGTTAAAACCCGGCATATATTTTATGAGAGGTAATGACGCCAGTGTGGAAGGTGCATTGATAGCTGGATGCCGCTTCTTCGCGGGATATCCCATTACCCCCTCTAATGAAATAGCTACTTTGATGAGCAGGAGGCTACCTCAGGTAGGCGGTGTATATATGCAGTTTGAGGATGAGATAGGTAGTATCATGGCTGTCTTAGGCGCGTCCAATGGCGGTGTAAAGAGTATGACCGCTACTTCTGGACCAGGTTTCTCGCTCATGCAGGAGGCGATAGGCCTAGCTGCAATGACTGAGACACCTGCTGTTATAGTCGAGGTTCAGAGAGGTGGGCCATCCACAGGCTTACCCACACAGGTTGGTCAGGGAGATGTAATGCAGGTGAAGTGGGGTAGCCATGGAGATTATGAGATAGTCGCTTACCTACCAAATAGTCCTCAGGAGATGTTCGATATGACTATAAA
>JALTNJ010000101.1 GCA_027000765.1 Nitrososphaeria archaeon
CCTCCGTAGTTGGACCAGGATACGTTGATGCCCAAAAATGGGAGGCTGTAGCAGCTAGGATGGATAACGTGTTCTACGATGCACTATATACAATCCTATTATTTGCACTACTTACACACGGCTTCATCGGTATAAGAAACATCTTATTCGAATATACTAGTGAGAAGAAGATGAGGATACTTATCTCATGGACATTATTCGTCGTCTACATACTGTTACTAGCATATGGTATGGCGCCTATACTAGTCTCTGCCGGGCTTTAGGAGGGGGGAGAAATGAGTGGTAAAAACACGGAGAAAACTGTTGTTATGAAGATAAAGAGATGGGACCCGGATAAGGGAGAGTTCTTTATCAGCACCTTTGAGATACCGGTATACAAGGGAATGACGGTCTTAGAAGCCTTTACATATATCAAGGAAAATTTAGATCATTCTCTAGCATATCGTGGAAGCTGTAGAATGGCTACATGTGGTACCTGTGGAGTTATAGTAAATGGTAAACCAGTATTGGCATGCGCAACACAGATACTCCATCTAAATACAGACACTATAATTGTGGAGCCCTTGAAAAACCTTCCCCTTGTAAGAGATTTGATAGTGGACCACACAGTCTTCTTTGAGAAGCAGAAGAAGATCAAGCCATATCTAATAAGAAGGAATGAAGAGGAATACTGGGATCCTGTCCGCGAATATATCCAGACTCCTGAAGAGCATGAGGAATATATGCAGTTTACCTATTGCCTTACATGCGCCCTATGCTACTCTGCATGTCCAACATCAGGCACTAATAAAAACTATCTAGGGCCACAAGCATTAACCAACGCATATAGGTTTATAGCCGATAGTAGAGATGAGGGGACTGTCGAGAGACTTGAGGTAGTTGACTCCCCAGATGGATGCTGGGGATGCCACCTCGCAGGCTCATGCTCAGAAGTATGTCCAAAGGGCGTTGACCCAGCACTGGCCATCCAGCTCCTAAGGAAGAAGCTCGCTGAAGACGTATTTGGATACCTAGAATACAAGGAGGGTGCGAAACTCGTGCATACACTTCAGGTAGCTGAGAAGAAGACCACAAGGACATATCCGGAGTTCACGGTTAAGGGCGCTAAGAAAGACGTTCTCTAAACATCCCATATCATTTTTTTATTAACTAACTACTGAAACCTCATAAACCTCATAGGATAGTAGTTATTTATCCTGTTTTACTAATAAATCGCTTATATGAGAATATTTTATTATCATGAAGAGGTTCCTAAGGAAAAACAACATCAATGTAGATAGTGTAGTGCCAACCCACCCCAGCGATATAGGGGTGAGATCACCAGACCTATGTAATAAAGTACTCACTCCATTAGACTATTCCAAGGATGATGTGAGAGAATATCTATGTGGAAAGATTGTCTTACTAAACCAGTTTAATGAGGCATATCCAATATTGGGCTATAGAAAAATTTATGCTAACCTACTAAAAACAATTAATAGAGGAACCACCATCTACATTGATGAGTTTATCGACTCGGTTATTATGGAGATAATCGAGTTAAACGGATTCACACCATATATAGTACCGTCTAACAATGAGTTTAAACCGGATCTAAACATCTTAGAGAGGAATTCATCTGAATACATGATTTATATAACTTCTATACCGACTCCATCCGGCTTAATCGACATCGAACATATTAAATATGCTCTCGAGATAACGGCTAAGAACGAGGGCGGCATAATACTCGACTTATCCGGATTAAACCACATATATAAGTTAGAGGATGCCAGAGAGCCGAGGCCCTTGAAAGGCGAGATGAATAGGATTATGGAGGAGTTAGGGAGAATATTTAGTAAGAGCGATATAGAGGAGAACATAGTAATAATAACCATTCCACTAGACAAGTTACACTGTGGATATCCCCCACTCTCCTTATTAACAGGTAGGGGGGAATGGCCAGAGCTGGTGAAGAATATATTTAGTCTAGAAGAGGAGGCTGAACATAGCTTCATATCATCCACTATACTATTCAACGCCGTCACATACTACGATGAAATACATTCCTATATCCGAGATAAGATGAGTAGGTATATGGGAATAGCCTTAGAAGTCTTAAGAGAATACATTATATTACCTAGTAACATAGTAGGTGGAGACAAGCTACTGGTTATGACCAGGCCAGATACCTCACTTAAGTTACTTGGCGATGCTTCTAAAGAGGGTGTCATAGTTAGTAGGGCCGTTATAACTGGCAAGACCATGGACAGTGTCGGGGGACTAGCCTTGCTACATGTATATCCATATAAGAATATGGATGATGATGAGTATAGAGATAGTATAAATAGAATAAGAAATATTGTTGGAGGAGAACATGAAGCCGAAAAATAAGAAGGATAAACTATATTTAGCTAGAGAGGTATATAATCGGCTGAAGAGGATTAATCTGCGTAGGAGAACCAGATATACATCTAAAATCGTAAAATCCTCTAACGACATATACAGGATGTTAATCGCCACGATCTTATCCCAGAATACTAATGACAAGAATAGTATAGATGCATATAGGAATCTAGAGAAGAAGATCGGTGTCGAGATTGAGAATATAAATAGAGCGGGTGAAAAGGATATCGCGGAAAGCATTTTAGTAGCGGGATTATATAATGTTAAAGCCAAGAAAATCAAGGAAGTTACAAAGATATTATTGGAGAGATATGGGGGAGATATGGAGAAGCTACTTGAGGGAGAGGAGGGGGAGGCTAGGAGAAGGCTCCTTGAGCTACCTGGGGTAGGGTATAAGACAGCCGATATAATTCTACTATTTACTGGGAGAAAGGCGTTTCCTGTAGATACACATATAACGAGAATAACTAGGAGACTCAGTTTAGTAAGTGAGAAGGGAAGTTATGAAGAGATCAGTAGAGTCTGGATGGAGGCGCTTGACCCCGACGATTATGAAGATGCTCATCTCCAGCTCATAGCATTTGGGAGGAAAGTCTGTCTCGCTAGGAAACCAAGATGCAGCGACTGCCCCTTAAACGATTTATGTGAGTATTATAAGAGTGGTGGATATGGTTAAGGTGGTAAGGCTTAGAAGAGGGGCTGAAAAACAGGTTCTTAATGGGTTACTGACAATCTACTCCAAATGGATTGAAGACGATGGTGGAGCTGAACCAGGGGAAGACATTATACTAGTTGACTATAGAAGGAAGACACTTGGAATAGGTTTTTATGAGGGTATAGGCGCCATAGGAGTCCGTCTTTTAAAAATAGGAGCTGAGGAGGATATTGCTGATATAATTAGGAGAAACATTATCTACGCATATAGGAAGAGGGACTTCTATCCCTTTGATTCAAAACGAATTGTAAATGCAGATGCAGACCATCTACCTGGGCTTATTATAGACTTGTATAGGGATACCGCTGTGATTCAGAGCAGTAGCATAGGTATGGACAACAGGCTTGATTTAATAGCCATGATACTAAAGAGGTCTGGGATCGCTAACTATGTATATGTCCGAAATGATCAGAGAAGCAGGGTTGAGGTAGGTCTAGAAAGATGGAGGGGATGGATGGTAAAGGGGGATGAAACAATATTGACCATCAGTGAAGGGAAAGCCATCTTCAAAGTGGATATTGAAGAAGGTCAAAAAACGGGATTCTACCTCGATCAGAGAATTAATAGGCTTGAGATGGGATTATATAGCGGTAATAGAAGAGTGCTTGACCTATACAGCTATACAGGCGGTTTTGGAATCCAAGCTCTAGTCAACAACGCCAAAAAGACGGTTTTTGTCGAGGAAACGCCTAGGTCGATTGAATTACTATATGAGAATCTAAAGATCAATAATGTCCTAGGGAAGGCAGAGGTATATGAGGGAAGGGTTGAGAAGTTCCTAGAGGAGTCGGGAGAAGAATTCGATGTAATTGTATCTGATCCCCCGGCACTAGTTCAAAATAGAGCCAATATGGAGAAGGGAGTGAATAAATACAAGAATGTTTTGGAGAATATCGCTAAACATATTAGACAAGGGATTTTATTCATATCCAGCTGTAGCTACTTCATAACACCCGAGATACTGAAAAAGGAGGTTATTGACAAGGTCTTAGAGGAAAATAGGAGGAGATATATGTATCTGGGAATGGTTAGAGGAGCCGCACCGGATCATATGCATAGAAGTATCGATAAGGAGTTAAGATACCTGAAGGGATACTTCGTCTACATCCATTAAACCCTATATAAAAAACTTTATAAATAATGGGGGGTAATATATGAATTGCTTTAATTAATTTAGGTAGCGGGTCTCCTTTAACAACCCGCTGGAATTATGAGGAGAAATGAAGAGGGAAAAAGGTATTCACATAATGCTGGATTTATATGGAGTGGAGCCAGAAAAGTTAGATGATGCTATATTCCTCAACAAGCTAATTTCTAGGGCTGTTACCCAAAGCGGCCTAAAATCCTTTGGAACACTCTATCACAAGTTTGTTCCTATGGGATTCACATCCATAACATTACTCGAGGCCAGCCATATATCCATACATACATGGCCTGAGTATAAGCATGCCACGATCGATATATTTGCATGCGATAAGTGGGAGAAGGCTTTGAAGGCAGCCGACATAATCGTAGAGGGACTTAAACCCAAGAAATTGAAGAAGGTTGTGAAGTCCAGAGGCTACATATATAATCCTGAGGCTACACCCACATATATCACTGAGAAAAATGAATAGAGAGAAACCAGAGATCATTCTGGAGAAGTTTATAAAAGGACCATTTGGAGAGTCTTATGTCGGTACACCGGTCTATAAAATACTCTATAGAAAAAAGAGTAAGTATCAAGAGATACTTATTGGCGAGACGCCTTTTGGAAAAGGCTTATTCCTCGACAATATTCTACAGCTAGCTGAATATGATGAAAAAGTGTTTCACAAGGCATTGGTTCTCCCAGGCATAAAGAAGAGTTTCAGGAAAATATTGATACTCGGAGGAGGAGATGGGGGTACAGCGAGAGAAATAAGATCGGCATTACCCGAGGCCGAGATAACTGTGGTTGATATAGATATAGAGGTTACCAAAGCTGTTATAAAATATATCCCCTCCGTTCCAAATGGGATTTTTGACGATCCTAAGACTAGGCTGATAAACACAGATGCCTTTAAGTATGTAGAGGAGACTTCCGAGAAATTCGATTATATTATAGGGGACCTAACAGATCTGAGAGAAGAGGGTATGGAGGGGAGTCAGGTAAACAGGCTTTATACAACCGAGTTTCTAAACCAGCTAAAGAACATATTGTCTGATGATGGACGTATAGTATACCATCTAGAGGTGTATCCAGTTTCCCATGATATCATAGGCAGGTTTGTTAAGAACGTTAAACAGGTTTATAGACACTATAAGATGTACGTCACCTACATCCCATCTTTCGGCGGCTTCTGGTCATATATGATTATGGGTAAGAAACCATTTAGGCTTAAGAGAAAGATAGAGGGACTGATATATCCAAAGGAGATAATGATTATTAAAGACATATTCTAAAACCAAGATAGAGGCTCCAATAAACTATTAGGTGGGGTAAAGTGCCTAGATACGTTCTAGTATACACAAAACAATCGAAGAAAAAGGAGGTTGGCAAGGTAGTCACATATGACAAGGAGGGGGTTATAGGTATATTCCATAGAAAAGCACCATTGACTCAGTTTCTAGAACCCGGTCAGTTGGTCATAGCAAGGATTCTAAGCATGAAGGGAAGAAATAGACATTTCTATATCCTATATCCAGTTCATATAGTTGAAGGCGATAGGATACCCTCCCAATATGACCGTAACCTAGAGATATGGGGTGAAGAACCATATAAAGAGCTTAGAAGAAGGCGGATGAGAAAAAGGGCTAGTATAATCAAGGAGAAGCTAAAGGAAGTTGAGGAGGAGATCGATAGGTTTAGGGAGAGCTAACAACCTTATCAATCTTAAATATCAAGGCAGGCTTCTGAATATTAGAGTCACCAATATATTCGTAGCTCCAATCTACATTTGTGATGTAG
>JALTNJ010000102.1 GCA_027000765.1 Nitrososphaeria archaeon
CCCTTAATCTCATAATAATATAAGAGGAGCCTACTATGAAGATACATCGCATAATCTTTTTCAAAACCATTTATTGATTTAGTTAAACCACTATTTAACGACCCTTTTACATAAATTGGGGGATAGACGTTGCCTATGCCCATTACTATGATTAAGAGTACTGCCACTGACATTAATATGTCCCTAGCATATATCGCCACTCTAGGCCACCGCATATCCAGATAATATATAGTTGGCTACGGGATACTTTAACTCCAATAAAAAACAGAGATATTTTATTGCTATATATCCTATTTATATTGGACGGTTAATTTCCGGGGGGATATGGTATGAAGGTAACTACCGTCGAGGAGATGGCGAGGCTTGACAAGATGGCCTCTGAGAAGTATGGTATTACGCCTATGCTTTTAATGGAAAACGCTGGAAACGCTGTCTATCAGGTTATTGATATGGAGATGGGTGTTGATGGAAATAGGTTTGTAGTGTTTGCTGGCCCAGGTAATAATGGGGGAGACGCATTTGTAGTAGCTCGAAAGCTTTATTCAAGCGGGGGAGAAGTTAAGCTGTATATAATGGGTGAACCCCAGAAATATAAGGGGGAAGCAAGGGAAAACCTAAGGATAATAAGGAAAATACCCCTTGATAAAGAGGCCCTAACAAGCTGGAGTGATGAGGTTATTAGTGACCTGGAGTGGGCAGATGCAATTATAGATGGGATATTCGGGACTGGATTAAAGAGAAAGGTCTCAGGTGTATATGAGAAGGTTATACAATCGATTAATGAATCTGGTAGAGTAGTATTCTCGATCGATATACCATCGGGAATAAATGGTAACACGGGCGAGGTAATGGGGACTGCAGTATTAGCCGACTTTACAATTACATTTGGACTGCCTAAAATAGGTTTATTCCTATTCCCAGGTGCAGACTACGTAGGAAAGCTATATGTTAGCCATATATCCTTCCCACCTGAATTATATAGCGACCCTAGTCTAGAGATCGAGTTAAATAAACCAATTGAGATGCCGCCTAGGCTGAGAGATACCCACAAAGGAGATTATGGAAAAGCCTTGTTTATAGCAGGATCGGCCAACTACCTAGGCGCCCCCTACTTCGCCTCACTCTCATTCCTGAAAGCAGGAGGAGGATTATCCTACCTAGCGACTCCGAAGAGTATCGCGCCTCATATCGCCAGCAAAGGAAGTGAAATCGTGGTGATACCCTTATCCGAGACACCGGATGGAAGCATATCTCACGATAATGTAGAATATATTTTGGAGCTTACAGGGAAAGTCGATATAGTTGTACTCGGGCCGGGGCTATCACTGAATGAAGAAACCCAAGATCTAGTTAGAGAACTATCGGTGAAGATAGATAAGCCCCTGGTTATAGATGGCGATGGGCTCACAGCCATATCTAAAGAAATTGGTCTGCTGAAGAAGAGAGATGCCCCTACAATATTGACGCCCCATCTTGGAGAGATGTCGAGACTCACTGGTTTAGACATAGAGAAGATAAGGAGAAACAAGGTGGATATACTTAGGAAGTTCACAAGTAAATGGAGTTCAATCATCGTTTTGAAAGGAGCCCATACTATGATTGGGTATCCCGATGGGAGGATCTATATTAACACGAGTGGTAATCCAGGTATGGCGACAGCCGGCGCTGGAGACGTATTAGTCGGCA
Organism: Nitrososphaeria archaeon; assembly: GCA_027000765.1. GTDB lineage: Archaea > Thermoproteota > Nitrososphaeria > Geothermarchaeales > JDFR-13 > Geothermarchaeum. The sequence continues at coordinate 1,687 of JALTNJ010000102.1, forward strand.
GTATAGCCGCTTTATATGGACTTGGCCTAGACATTGAAGAAGCGGTTAGAATGGGTGTTTTCCTACATGGAGTGGCTGGGGACTTAGCTGCAACAGACATTGGTATGGATGGCATCACAGCAGGGGATATAATGGAGTATCTGCCTGATGCAATGTCCTTCATACGTGAAAATATTCAAGAGATAATGGATACTATATATTATACATTAACAAGAGTATGAGGTTATGAAGATGTTTAAAGGTGTCTATCCCGCCGTAGTTACCCCCTTTCATTCCGAGGGAAAGAGTCTTAACCTAGAAGCATTCACAAAGCATATTGAGTGGCTTGTCAAATCTGGGGTCAGCGGCCTAGTTATAATGGGATCAACAGGTGAGGCGCCTTTTTTAACTAGGGAGGAGAGAGTTAGTCTCCTAAAGACGGCAAGGGAGAGACTAGGTGATAGAGTCAAGATCATTGCAGGCACAGGCGCACCCTCTTTAAAAGAAACAGTAGTCTATTCAAGGGATGCTGAGAAAGTAGGGGTCGACGCATTACTTGTAATCACCCCTTACTACTATAAGCATAGTCAAGAGAGGTTGACCGAATACTACAGGGAATTGGCTGGAAAAGTAGATACACCTATACTACTCTACTCATTTCCACAGATGGCTGGTGTTAGGATAGAGCCAACTACAGTGGATAAGCTAATAGATGGAGAAAAGATAGTAGGAATTAAGGATAGCAGTGGAGACATGCAGGCTTTCATTGAGATGATACGCTTGGTCGACGGAAGAGGAAGTCTTATAACGGGGAGTGCTAGGCTATCAATACCGGCGTTGATAATGGGTGGCAGTGGACTGATTCTATCACTAGCAAATCTGTTGCCAAATACATTTAGCAGAATCTATAAGTATGTAATAGACGGAGATCTGGATAAGGCACTACAGCTTTACTGGACTATGTATCCAGTATTAGACGCGGTTGAAAAAGGAAAGATCCCGGTAATAAAATATCTACTGAATAAAATGGGGTTTGATGTAGGGCCTCCGAGGATGCCGCTTAAATTACCCTCTTCAGTTGACGATGAAAACAAGTTACTTCGTATCATCCATAAGATAGAAAATATTTGAATAGAAACACTAATGAGAAAAATAAAAATCATGCGGAGCGGGAATCACTCCATCCCCATTCCGCCCATTCCGCCGTATGGGGAAGGTGCCCCGCCTCCAGCTTCTTTATCGGACTTCAACCTACTAGCTGCGATTACGTCGTCTATTCTCAGTATCATTGATGCTACTTCTGTGGCTGCCTTGATCAGCTGCTCCTTCACTAGCAGAGGCTCAATAACATTCTGCTCCATCATATCCTCGACCGAACCTTTGAAAACATCGATACCAGCCCATGTTTGACCACTGTTATGTGCAGCCTTAAGCTTTACATCTATGTCTATCGTGTCTAGCCCTGCGTTCTCAGCTAGTGTCAATGGAATGGCTTCCAATGCATCTGCGAATGCCATTGCGGCTAGCTGCTCCCTACCAGAGAGCTTTGCAGCCCACTTCCTAATCTCCTTAGCTACTTCAGCCTCAGGAGCACCACCACCAGCAACAATAGCAGGCTTTAATAAAGCGTCTCTAACTACACTCAATGCATCCCTTAGACTCCTATCGACTTCATCAACAACCCTCTCATTACCACCACGTACTAAGATTGTTACACTCCTAGCCTTTGTACATCCCTCGATGAAGACGAACTTATCTTCCTCGATCTTCCTCTCCTCAACAACCTTTGAGGAGCCTAAATCAGCCTCTGACAACTCTTCAATGCTATTAACGATCCTTGCTCCTGTAGCCTTGGAGATCTTCTCCATGTCGCTCTGCTTCACCCTCCTAACAGCAAGTATACCCGCCTTAGCCAAGTAATGCTGAGCAATATCATCAATACCCTTCTGACAAATCACGACATTGGCACCTGTAGAGACAATCTTATCAACCATCTCCTTCAAAAGCCTCCTCTCCTCTTCTATGAAGAGCTTCAACTGATCTGGATTAGCGATATTTATTCTTGCGTCGAACTCGGTCTTCTTGATCTCCAGGGGAGCATTGATCAAAGCAATTTTAGCGCCCTCAATCCTCCTAGGCATATTACTATGAACGACCTCCTTATCCAAGACTATACCATCGACAAACATGGTATCCTTAATGCTTCCACCAGGCTTCTTCTCAATCTTGATATCATCCAGATCAATCTTCAGCTTACCGTCCTCCTCATGCATGATATACCTCACTGACTTTACAACTAGCTTTGCTAGATATTCTCTTTCACGTGCCACGATCTTGCTAATCATAGATGTCATGGCAATCCTCTTTAGAACCTCGTCATCATTAGAATCTATCTCTACAGCGATCTTCTTAAGTATCTCAAGAGCCTTCTCCGAGGCCTTCTTATAACCCTCTACAATCGTAGTAGGATGGATATTCTTCTCCAGAAGCTCCTCAGCCTTATCTAGTAGGGAGCCAGCTACAATAACTACAGATGTAGTCCCATCACCTACCTCAGCGTCCTGTGTCTTAGCCACCTCAACCATCATCTTAGCAGCGGGATGCTCTATATCCATCTGCTTAAGCATTGTAGCACCATCGTTAGTTATAACCACATCACCAAGGTTGTCGACCAGCATCTTGTCCATGCCCTTTGGACCTAGGCTGCTCTTAACAATCTCTGCAACAGTCTTGGCAGCAAGGATATTCTTACGCATAGCGTCACGTCCCTTGTCCCTTGAAGTACCTTCTTTTAATACGATTATAGGCTGTCCAGCCATTGGATAAACTGGTTGTGACATATTAAATTCACCACTTTCACCATGAAAAAGGTGTTATTAAAAGATAAAACAAGGTATATATATTAATATAACAATTATTAAGGAGGTCTTAGCCCCAGTTAGAACCTAAAAAACTGGACTATGCTAAGTAAAAATAGAAACTATATATAGGATATTAGAGCCTTACTAACTCTATACTTATTTTAAGTGGTTGAATATGACGGGTAAGAGAGAGGTTTTAACGCTACTAGCGGATTTAATATCAATAGAAAGTATCTCTGGTAGGGAAGAAGAGATAGGCCATTATATAATGGATTATCTATCCAGACTTGGTTTAGAAACAGAAAAGTATCCTGTATATGACGGCGGGATTAATGTTGTCACGAGAATCGGAGAGGGTGAACCTAGGCTACTTGTGGAGACACACATGGATGTAGTCCCTAGTCTAGATATGGAAAATGCGTTTACCCCAAGGATAGTGGGCGATGTTATATATGGAAGAGGTGCCTGTGATGTCAAGGGCGGTATGGTCTCCACTTTCCTAACACTGGAAAAACTGATTTCAATGGAGAAAGCACTTCCACATCAAGTGATATTTGCCTATGTAGTGGATGAAGAACAGGGTGGTAGAGGAGCCTCCAACTTAATCGAAAACGGGATATTGGCAGACTATGGAATAGTTATTGAACCCACCGACCTATCCATCGCCATAAGCACATCTGGATGCATTGAATTCAGAATAGAGTGTATGGGAGAATCTGGCCACGCCGCATCACTAGATGGTAAAAACGCAATAACCGGCCTCATAAAACTACTTGAGAATCTATTATTAGAAGATATCGTTAATGAAGAGGGAGACCTCCCAAACATGAAAAGTATTCTAAACATAGGGAGATTTAGCGGAGGAGAGAATCCATGGATGATTCCGTCACAAGCCGAAGTAGAGTGTCTACTACACTTCCTCCCTAAACATTCATCCCACGAAGTTGAGAATTGGCTGAAAAACTTTGTATCCAGCCAGATGAGGCTTTTCGACATGAAATATAATCTATTGGTTACACATCGATGTGAAGGATACGAATTAAATAGAGACGATCCGTTGGTTAGAATTGCGGGTGAAATAGCTAGGGATCATCTTAAGAAGGAGGTAGTATACACGCATATGACTAGTGAGTCGGACGCTAATCAGCTCTATCACCGAGGGGGAATGCCCTGCATACTGTTTGGCCCCGGTGACATTAAATATGCACATTCATCCCAAGAGCATATTAATGTCAATGACGTCGTTCTCGCATCTGAAATACTAACGAAAATACTTAGAAAGCCGTTGAAAGACCAATAGACGCATATATCTTTTGGTATAATAATTTACCTAAAAAATTTATAGGAATATGTCTAACACATATATCTTTGATAG
>JALTNJ010000103.1 GCA_027000765.1 Nitrososphaeria archaeon
CCAATCGTATATTATGATTTATTATGATCAAGACTTATAACATTATGAGCAGGTTCTACTGAGGTGAAGAATGTTGGAATTACCTAATGTAATGGAGGTTATTAATAACCATAGGACAATTAGGAAATATAAGAAGGACCCGATTCCAAGTGAACACATAGAACTTCTTATGAAAGCCGGTATAAGAGCCCCTTCATCGGTGAATCTACAGGCCTATAGTATCTTGAGAATCGTGGATCCAGATATTCGTAAGGCTTTGTATGAAGTAGCTGGTCAACAGAGCCATATCCTCGAGGCCGCTGAATTCTGGATATTTGTCGCCGATGTGAGGCGGGCTGCCAAGGCGATGGAAAAACTGGGTTTTACACCGGCAAAGCCTAACCTATTTATGTTCTACGTATCTACTATTGATGCGACTATTGCTGCACAGAACATAGTGTTGGCAGCGGAGTCTCTAGGCTATGGGACATGCTACATCGGGGCTATACAAAATGATCCATGTAAAGTTTCTGAGATACTCGGGCTTCCAAAAGGCGTCTATCCGTTATTCGGCTTAACGATAGGGGTCCCTGATGAATGGCCTGAGAAACGTCCGAGGCTAAGTAAGGAGGCGCTCTTCTTCGTAGACCGATATCCAAAGGAGGAGCTTGCTGCAGAGGAGGCTATGAAGGCATATGAAGCGTCAGGGGCAATAGATTCGTTTATCAGGCGCTTTAAACGATACTACTCCGCTGGAGGTAGATACGAGGCCAGAAACAAGTTGATCTGCCACTGCCTTGAGAAACAAGGCTTTGTTGTAGAGAAATAGATCAACTAATCCTTTTTATTTTAATATTTTAAGCATTAATAGCACCCACATGTCGATGACTACTATTCCAAACGCCTCTACGGTGGCGGCTGATGGCCAGTCTATTAGAAAGCCTATCAATGGGCTTATAATCCCCATTACCACGAATACATAACCATATATCTTCTCCCCCCTTTTTAGCAATCCCAGTCCCCAAGCTAGTATAGCCATATCAGCTTGTAAGAAGAACCATGTCGATACAAAGGTATGTGGCCTAGTTCCAGACGGAAATAATCCTATGAGGATGAGAAAGAGCCCAGAGATAAACGTGAATCCCCCGCCAACCGCCTCTAGATTATTCTCAGCCTTCTCGACTTGATATGCAGAGTATAATAGCATTATGACTCCCGTTAGAATAAGACCATAATTATATACCCACGGCATGTAAGCATCTGGAGCACCTAAGTCGCTAAAAGCATGTTCAGTGAAAATAAACCATGGATTAAGGCTTATGCAGGTGAATATCACGATCCAGGCTACAATAGCTGCAACCACACCAGAATATCTCAAGATCTTCAGTATACCAGCATACGCCTGTTTCATAATCAAAACCTCTACTAAATTAAATATATTGGAGAATCAAACTGATATAGAAATCGGATCATCATACACTCTTCTCCCACAACTATCTCAATTAACAATAGAGGTTTATAGAAGTGGGTCCGCCCGGATTTGAACCGGGGACCACTGGCTCCCAAGGCCAGCATCCTACCAAGCTAGACCACGGACCCGAATAACAAGCCTCTCCTTTTTAATCTAATACAACTACAAAGGTTTTAAATTTTATTTATTAATTATCCCCTTCCTCCATATGCTTTTCTTTTCTCCAGATGCTCATCATTTTCCTTATAGTATCCTTATTAAATTTATCTAGCTTGTCTTCAGATATCCTAGTTACAAAGTCTCCTATCACCTTCTTTATGAATGTATCGGATAATAATGCTTCAATAAACTCTGGTTTGTCGTTGAACACTATGTTTGATATATAGTTGCAGAATATGGAGTATGAGGTTCCACCGAATAGATCCAGCTTTTCCCTGCCCATCTTCAAAATTGTTTCTCCATACACTAGACCTATGTAGTAAGGCAGCCCTATCGTATATGCTATAGCCATGTCATGTTCTTCTTTATCGGCATATATTATATTAAATTCAAATGGCTTAAGTATCTCGATAAAGTGTCTACAGTCTTTTTCTCTTCCTTCTATAGGCACAACAATTATTTTTTTATCCTTTGTCCAAATTATATTTCCCCCAAATAGAGGATGTATGCTGCAGACGGCGGTATACCTTGGGAATTTCTCAAGTTCCTTCACTATCTTATCCTTAATGGTTGCGATATCAAATACTTTTTTATCCTTCAACTTCTCGCTTGAAATAATTTTTCTAACATGACTAGCAACAATAGGAGTCTCATGTAATGGAACGGATATAAGAATATACTCCATATCCCTAACAAGCCTCCTCAGGCTGCTATATACTCTATATCCATCTTTACCCGATATCTTCTTAATGTCATATACCCCAACTTCGTTGTATCTGCTGAATAACCTTGTAAATAGTCTACCCATCTTTCCAAAACCAACTATTCCAATGCTTTTACCCCCTTCATATCCTCTCTCCCTATGCACCGTATCAACTTGTATAGAGACTGATAGCCTCATAATTTCCCTGAAGATGTCTTTGTAGATCCCAACTTTCTCAAGTATCTCAGCCTCCCTAGACAAGTCTCTAACATCCCTTCCTATTTTCTTCTTTACACTACCTATTTCACTAACGATCTCCATCCTCTTGTCTAGGAGCCTAACGATCTCCTCATCTATCTCATCTATCTTCTTCCTTAACTCATGTATTCTATCCAACTTAACCACCTCATCAGATGATCTGTTAATACGATTGCGAGCATATTTTCAACAATAGGAACAGCCCTTATAGCTATACAAGGGTCGAATCTTCCTCTTAGCCTAATATACTCTTCCTTCTTCATGGTGATATTGACGGTTTTTAGGGACTTGTATATAGAGGGAGTGGGTTTAAAACCTACTTTCAATATTATGGGCATCCCGTTACTGATTCCCCCATTTATGCCACCTGAATTGTTTTTTTCTGTCAGTATCTTTTCATCTTTAATTACAAATGGGTCGTTGGCTTCACTACCCTTCATCCGCGTGAGTTTAAAGCCGCGGCCAAACTCTATTCCCTTAACACCTGGTATTATAAACATTGCCTTAGATATCTCTCCCTCCAAAGTATCTATCGGCGGCTCACCAAGTCCTGGAGGCACATTTAACGCAATGGCTTCCACAACTCCGCCGATACTATCACCTTCCCGCCTAACTTTCTTAATCAATTCATACATCTTTTTTGAACTCTCTGGATCCGCGCATCTCACAGGACTCTTATATGTCTCTTCCTTTATCCGTGTAATTGACGTGTCTTCTGGAATAGATATTTCCCCAACGGAGTATGTATGTGCATATACCTCTATATTGTACTTAGCCAACACTTTTTTTGCAATAGCCCCTGCAGCTACGATTGAAGCGGTTATTCTTCCTGAGAACATGCCCCCTCCTCTGTAGTCATTATAGCCAAAGTATTTTATCCTCGCCGTATAATCGGCGTGACTAGGCCTGGGAGTATCTTTAATTTCTTCATAGTTTGATGAATCAACGTCCCTGTTCTCTATGAAGATCACTATAGGCGCTCCAGTGGTATATCCGTTGAATATACCTGATAATATGTGAAAATCATCCTTCTCTCTACGTTGTGTAGAGATCTCTGGATCATCTATTCTTCTCTTAGATAATTCAAGCGCTATGTCCCTAACATTGACCTCTATTCCTGGTGGGCATCCCTCTATTACTACACCAACTCCCTTTCCATGACTCTCTCCAAAAATAGAGATTCTAAACATCTTTCCAATCATACTATTCTAAACCTCCCTCCGACTTTACTCAAGTCTGTAAAAAACTCGGGATAAGAGTCTCGTATAACTTCAACCCCATAAACCCTACATGGCTTTTTATGGAACAACGCGGCAATTATAAATGCCATAGCTATTCTATGGTCTCCAAAGGAGTTGAAATACGCGGGGGACTGTCCAAGTCTCTTCCCGCCATATATGACTAACCCATCATTCTTTTCAATTGCATTTACCCCCATTTTCCTTAGATTTATAGTTGTCGTTTTAATCCTATCAGTCTCTTTATATCTTGCGTGTTCTCCTCCAGAAATAATGGTGGTGCCATTGGCATATGCTCCTAAGACAGAAACTATAGGTATAAGATCAGGGGTGTCTCGACAGTCAATTTCAATACCAGTTAGTTCCCCATGAGAAACCTCTACCTCATTATTTCTCCACTTTACAATAGCCCCCATCTCCCTAACAATCTCAAGTATCTTTTTATCAGGCTGTACATCATTTTTCTCTAACCCATTGATGGTGACCCTCCCCCCTATTGCAGCGGCTGCTATGAAGAAGGCTGCCGATGAATAGTCGCCTGGAACAATGCGTTCACCGCCTTTTAGGTCGCTTGGAAACACCTCAAAATACTTGTATCTATCTATATAGAGCCTTGCCCCAGCCTCCTCTAGGGTTCGTAGAGTGATATCAATATATCCCTTTGAAACCATCTCGTCTTCTACTATAACTTTTATTCCTATCTTTGAACCCAATAATATTAATGCTGAGATGAATTGGGATGATATCTTCCCAGATATAGTTACCTCCCTATTTTTTATCTTTCCACCATTGATAACTATAGGTAGATGACCATTGTTATCTAGTATCTCTACACCAATCTGCCTCAATGCATCTATAAGCTGCTTCATCGGTCTCCTACTAAGCTGTTCTGAGCCTGTCAGGACTATAGGCCCTCTAACCATGCTGGCTATTGCAGTTGCGAATCTACATGTTGTCCCCGATCTACGGCAGTCAATCTCTTTATCAGGTTTCCTCGGCCTATCCACCCCCCTGATATCTGGCGTTCTATAGTCTGCTCCAAAGGCCTTTATGGCCTCTATACTTGCAACTGTATCATCGCATATAAGTGGGTTTAATAGCCTAGTGACATATCTGGATAACAAGCCTAGAAATAGATATCTATGGGTATAGCTTTTCGACGGTGGAGCCGTTATATGTCCAATAATCTTGTTATTGGGTTCTATAATTACATCCAATTTTAATCACCTAGTTCTAGATACTACTAGTTCCCAGTCCAACTCTTCCCATTTTTTTCTTAGAACTTCTAAATCCTTTGTTACCGCTGCATATGCAGGTCCTTTACCACTTAGGGATACCGCCTCTACACCGCTTCTCAATGCTAGGTGTATTGGTTTTGTATCATAGCCAAGAAACACTGTGTATACAAAGCCGTTTAATGTCATTGCAGTTTTCCAGTCTCCTTCAAGTAATAAATTAGTAATGCCGTGCATCAATCCCTTGATTGGGCTAAAATCCATGTCTCTGAAAGCGCCCGTCGCTATTCTTCTCTCTGGATATGCTATTAGGACATCATACTCCCCAATATCCTCATGAAGTAGAATCCTTTTACCTACGTTATCCGTAACAACAAGACCGCCTATTAATGATGCAGCAGCATCATCCAATGCTCCAGTTAGTGAAACCCCTGAGCTGAGTGAGGCTGAAACATTTAATTTTAATACGTCTCTCTCCCTAGCCTCGATGTCTAGATAGTTATATAGAGCCAGGATTAATGCATTCGCTACAGCACTACTGCTTTTCAACCCTTTTTCCGGAGGTATCTCCGAATCTATACGGATCTTTACTTCATCCATAAAACCATATATATCCCTAAATATCTCGAGTATCTTTTTTACGAGACCTATATTTACGGATAGTGGATTCCCTCGATAATATGTCTCAATCCTCGTCTCCCGACTCTTCTTAACATAAGTCTCGACTTTTAGATCCACACCTATCGCTGCCCCGACTCCTGTTGCGAAGGCATTTACCACCGTTATTGCTCCATAGGCTACTCCGTATCCTTCCATTTCAT
>JALTNJ010000104.1 GCA_027000765.1 Nitrososphaeria archaeon
GGAGATATATGGATACACTATATACATTCACCATAATAAGCGGGTTATTCTTCGGCTTAGCACACATTTTATCAGGGGGTGGATGGGGTATCGGCAAGGTTACTACAGCCACATTGGCAGGCATTGTACTAGGATACCTATATGTTAGGCACGGGTTTTATAGCGCCGTTTTAGGACATGCTTTCTTCAACGTATTCCTACTATCGATATATTACATGGAGAGCGTCGCACAAGGATATTGGTCCATCGTATTCGAGGGAATCTACCTCACCATACTTATACTAGGTGGACTTGGTTTAATACATATGTCCCTAAACTTATTCATTGGAGAAGGCTCTTCACCAGCTGAAGAGCCTCATCTAGACTAAGGACTTTATACTTAGGCTCTATACTCAAGCCCTTGATTGGCGGTAGCTTCGTTGTATCAAGATATATGGTTGTTATCCCTGCAGCATCCCCAGCCAAGACATCCATAATACTATCCCCAATATAGAGGGTTTCACTAGGGGATACGCCTAGGATCGAAACTGCCTTATTTAACGGATCTGGATAGGGCTTCATCCTATCAACATCATCCCTTGCGATGATCACCTTAAAGAATCTTCTGAAGCCTAGTCTATCGAGAACATTCTCCGCGGCTTTTCTACATGAATTCGTCACCAGACCCATTTTAAGGCCTAGGGCCTCAAGGCCCTCCAAGAAATCCTTTGAATATGGGGTTTTCACCGCCTCAACTGATGCCGCGACCTCGATTCTACAAGCCTCGTCGTGGAAGCGTCTCCTCAGATATAGATACTTATCCTCACCTATGGTGTCACGTAGCTCATTAAGCCTCATGAAATACTGGAAGGGACGTTCCACTCCAGTGAATAACTCCCCCAGCATCTCTTCCTCAACTATGTCATGTAATGCCCTGCTCATTGCCATAATATCTATGTTAAACTTAGTTAGGGTACCATCTAGATCTATGAGAACAGCCTTCAACATGATCTATCAGCCTATAAGTAAATATAACAGGCAGATAGGGGTTTATATTTAGAGAAAACTGGCTTTAGATAGAGAAATCTATTTAGGTATATAGAGATGAATATTATTTACGTATGAGGTGTATTTCATGAAATATAGGCTTCTAAACTTCCTAATCTGCCCTAGGTGCAAGAATTATCCGCTGAAGCTACATATTCTCGAGGAGAAGATATTTGATAGGGATGTGGAGATACCTCCATGCGACCAATACTGTGGATATAAGGAAACGATGATAGCTAAACTAAGTTCAAAACCCCCTTGTAAAGAATGTATGAGGCATGAGGTAATAGACGGATACCTGACATGCAACGAATGCGGAGAATGGTATCCAATCATCGATATGATAGTAGTTATGCATCTGGATAGGCTGAGGCCTAAAAAGCCTATTGAGAAGTTTATTGAGAAACATAGGGATAAGCTGCCTAATGAAATAATAGAGAAATGGAGGGCTGAGTCAGAGGGTTAGCGGATGATAATTATCGATATACATGAGCCCAGTGATATACCGGAGCTACTTAGGAGAAAAGGGGCTCAGATAAGGATTAGGAAACTTGATGTAGCCGACTACATAATTGGGGATATAGGGATTGAGAGGAAAACATTCCATGACTTCTTTAGATCAATAATTGATAAGAGGATATTTACTCAGCTTGAGAGACTAAGGGATTCCTTTAAAAAGCCCCTCTTACTACTAGAGGGAGACCTCCAAGAGGCCTTGTATACAGTCCAGAATCCAAATGCAATTTTAGGAGGCTTACTATCAGTAGTAATCGATATGGATATAAGAGTGGTCTACTCTAGAGATAAGGAGGATACTGTTAATATCCTGTTCCTACTCTGGAGGAGGATACATAAGGAGGGAAAAGCCTCTGTACCCAGGTTTAAGCCACGGATTATGAGTAAGAGGGAGAGGCTACTGTTCATATTAGAGGGCTTCCCAGGAATAGGCCATAGGCTTGCTGAGAACATTCTAAATCACTATGGCACGATAAGAAACTTTGCTGTCACTAATTTATCGGAGTTGATGAGTGTAGAGGGAATAGGTGAAAAGAAGGCGAGGGAGATTATAGAGTTGCTGACACTAGACTATAGAAAGCTTAGGAAGACGCATAAAGAAGAGGAGTCACATGCTTAACTATATAGTTTAGAAACTCATCTAAGGTTATTTTTGAGAACATAGCTATAATAAGGTTCCTAGTCAACCCAACTATATACCCAGTATCCTGATGATGAAAAACTACATACCATATCTTACCATGCTCGAGATACATATTGTATAGCGATGTATCTGCCAATGCACTCCCGTATAAAGCGAGTTTATTGACATTGGGGATATCGACATTATCGAAGTAGATTACCTTGGTGCTCTCAGGATTAGATTCGTGGAGGCTCTTGAGAATCTCGTGTGAAATATTAGCCTCGACGACCTCACCCGTCTTGGCGAACAATACCTCCGAGATTATATTCGCTATGCGGTTCGCTCTAAACTTTTTCTCGAACACTATCAGGAGAATATCTCCAAACTCTTCCTTAAAGGCGACCAACGCCTCCCGCCTAACCGCGAGCCTCTGCATCTCACCCTTTATATTCATTATCCTAGGCTCGTCGAACACGAAATACGCCTTTAGAATATCACCTACTATACGTATATCATCAAAGGACTGTGTAATCTCTACGCCCTCGACCTCCTCAAGCCTCCTATAATTCCTTATCTTATCAGCGATAATATCTAGAGGAAGATACCTCTTTATCCGGAAGACTTTGGCGGATAATGCCAACAGCTACACCTCTATCTTCTTAGACGACTCCCACAACTTCTCAAAATATAGTTTGGCCAAGTATATAAGGCTTGAATGCGTCGACCAGATAGCTGTACTCACTCTACCACTATCACCTAATAATAATAGGGCCTCCTTTGCATCTGATATAACTCCACCGCCAAACATGTTCTCTCTATACCGTAGTTCTGCACCAAACTTCAGGAAGCACTCCGCATCATCCACAAGCTCCCTAGGTATCAATATCCTTATGTGAGTTGGATTATATAGTCCCCCCATCCGCTCTAGGAGAGAGGCCTTCTCAAAAAGAGATTCCATCCTAGCGTGAATCGCTAGGAGAAGCTCATATTGAGACTTTAGGACGAGGTCAATAACCTTGGAGGATACGTTCTCCTCACCTCTTACTATCCATACCTCAGGCGTCTCAGGCACAGTCCTCGCGTCATAGATAGGCTGTAGCATGGGTATGATCTTACTCGCAGCCTCCTCCCACTCCTTCTCCCTCTTGACCTTAGCCTTCTTAACCGCCTCATCCGGCGATAGTGCCACATATCTAATTGGCCTCTCCCTAGCAGAGGATATCCACCCTTTCTCCTCAAGTGATTTAAGCACTATATATACCTTGGAGAACGGCACATCAGCATAGTCTGAGATCTCCTTAGCCGTAAGCGGCCCTGAATTTAATAGCAGCATATACACCTTCATCTCATTCAGCGTCAGCCCAAGCTTCCTCATTAAACTCTCGATGTCTCTGGGGATTTTCATACATTATATAGTATGAAAAGGGTGACAATTAAGATTTTATATGTTCTATTAACGTCTGACTGAAAAATGCCTTTAGATATAAATTGGAAGAGGTTAAGAGGGAGATGTGAGAATATTTTTATAGCATGAACGTCGATGAATATGCATATAAGAGGCTTGAAACCCTTCTTGAAGAGCTTCTGAAAAAGGTTCCCATAATAAAGGGTGTAAAGCTCTCAGGCTCCACTGCAGATGGACATTTCTTTATACTCCAGTTTGGAGACATCTATATATCATCTGATTATGACGTGGTTATCCTCCTAGAAAGATATCCTGAGGAAAAGGAGATAAACCTTATCAGGGAGATACTTTCCAAACCAGTATATAATGATATGTTGGAGCAGGTTCTCCTAGAGAATATGGATATCAAACTACTTTCCCTCGAGTATCCATATAAGGGTAGGGGGGTAAAGACTGCATCTATATATGATAGGGACATCAGTATAGTTAGGCATTTGATAGGTGGGAGAATATTATATGGAGAAGAGCATTTCAAGAGGATAGTTGTCGAGGAAGAGTGGATAAAGAGGCAGTTGGCATATAGAGTCCTTGAGAGGAAGAAGATATTCGATTTATTTACTGAATTAGGTGCCTACGACCGCATATCCACATTATTAGGACTAGAGTCCATGGTGAAGAAGATTAGGAGCTTGATTAGGAGATATAGGGACTATCATAAGATAGCTCCTCAGCAGGTGGAGAGCCTCATAAAGGAATGTGAGGAAATTAGGAGGGAGATCCTTCAGAAGATCTCGGAGGAATAGATGGATAAATACTAATACATATTTAAATAGAGAAGAGTTTAGTTAAAATATTATTGATAAACCCACCCTAGTGAGGGGAAAACGTAGCTTTGGAAATCCGTAATAAGATCCAAGATATAAAACTCTATATTAGGATAACTAGGGCAAATAAAATTGCAAGAAGATATTTTATTATGAATTCATTTGACGGTATAGTTACTATACTCGGTGTTATAACAGGGTCTTTTGTATCCGATGTAATCGATCCCGGGGTAATATTGGGTATAGGATTAAGTACTGCTATTGCAATGGCGATATCCGGGATAACAGGCACGTTCATGGCTGAAAAGGCTGAGAGGGATATAGAGATATCGGAGCTAGAGGCATCTATGCTCAGCGACTTGAAAAACACGATATATGCCAAGGCAGTTAAATTCACTATATTCTATGTCAGCATTGTAGACGCTTTATCCCCTGTACTTGCTTCACTCGTAACCCTAGTACCTATATTCCTAGCATTAATAGGCGTGGTTCCTCCATTAACAGGGATATACCTTTCTGAAGCAGTTGGACTCCTATATCTATTTATACTGGGCTCGGCGATGGCTAGGATAGTTAAAAAGAACATGTTGTTAGAGGGGCTTAAGATGCTGCTCGTCGGCCTAGCTACTGCAGTGGTAATCATATTTATATTTGGGCTTCATACATGAAAAGAATGTAAAAATATTTAATTACCAAGATTTAAGGAGGTATTTAGATATATATGTTATTGTAGGTGAGAAGAGGAGTTGGAGAGAGGCGAAGGTGATAAGGACCAACCTAAGATAAAATACTTGACCCTAGATATTTTGAAGCCGCACTTCCCCTCTATCGTGGAGCTTTCTAAGGTTATCGCTGCGAACGTCGATGGCGTGGAGAAAGTAATGTCAGAGATAGTCGAGATGGATCAGGATACGGAGAGTATCAAGATGCAGGTATATGGTGACGACGTCAATCTAGATAAGCTCATTGAGGTTATTAGGGACTTCGGTGCATCGCTACACAGTATCGATGAAGTCATCGTGGAGAACGACTGATAAATAGGGTTTATCAGGGGATTCAGAGAGAGTACTGATAGATTCTTATCAAAATAATACCTTATATACTATCATGGAGAACCTTGGAATTGAGTTTAGAGAGATGACAGTCTATGGCCATGGATCTACTCGCCCCCCTCATACGTAGACTGCTTAAGGAGAGAGGATTTAAGAGCCTTACCGAGCCCCAGTATAAGGCTATTCCCCATATACTCCGTGGAGAGAATGTATTGATAATGGCTCCTACTGGCAGCGGTAAGACAGAGGCTGCTTTAATTCCTCTCTTCCAGATGATGCTGGAGAATCCAGGGAATGGGATAAGGCTGGTATACATAACTCCCTTGAGGGCTTTAAACAGGGACTTGATTGATAGGATAATGTGGTGGAGTAATAGACTAGGGTTTAGAGTCAATATCAGGCATGGAGACACGCCGA
>JALTNJ010000105.1 GCA_027000765.1 Nitrososphaeria archaeon
TGTATAGAGTTCTGCCCCGTTAAGATCCTAAAGATTAGCGATCATACAAACAAATACGGGTATCATCCAGCATATGTTACCGATGAATCTAAATGCATATTATGCTATCTATGCGAGAGATACTGCCCGGAATTCGCTATCGTAGTAAGGAAATAAATTTTTATAGGTTATAGCCTCTATCCAAAGCTTTTAAGTTCCTCTCAACACCCTTACCACGGGTTTCAATAGCTGTCTTAAGCGCTTCATATGAAACGATTCCTTTTCTACATAGGTAGCCTAATGCAAGTATATTTATAGGTAGCTCCTCCTCATGTGCAATTTTGTCAAATGGCTTCCAATCAATTAGCTTATTCATAGGCGCTTCTTCCTCTGCTATATCAATATCCGCTATTATTGTCGGGTCGCCCCGGAGTTCGACGTTTTTCCATCCGAAGGAATGGAGTACAATATATGTGTCAAAGTCTTCTCTATACGGGTTTTCTATGGGTTCTTCATCAATAATTATATTTGATATAACAGTTCCTCCCCTTACCTCCGCCCCGTAGGAATGGTGTACAGATGCATATAAACCAGATAAGGTGGCTGCATATCCCAATAACCATCCTGAAAACGCTATTCCTTGTCCCCCTATCCCAAGGATTCTAATGCTCCTCATTTCCCTACCACCATCCTCATCCTCTCAATATATCCTGGTTTATCTCTATCAGCATATTCTCCAACGATTATCCTCACCATTCTCTCTTCAAGTGTAAGCTTATCAGCCTTCTTTATATCCACCGAGTTCTTTAAATAATATTTTATATGGTCCGCTGGACTCAATCCTATCCTACTAGAGACTCTAGACGGGCATTGTGATACCGCCTCAACAAACCTAAAGCCCTGTTTTTCCAAGGCCTTCTTAAAAGCTTCCTTAAGCTGGAGATAATGCCCCACTGTCCATCTAGCTACATAGTTTGCTCCAGCTGATGCCACTATGTCACATGTATCCATAGGCTCCTCCGGGTTTCCATATGGGGTTGTCGTCGTTTTCATACCATATGGAGTTGTCGGTGCAAGTTGCCCCCCTGTCATTCCATATACTTGGTTATTAATCATTATAACCATCAGATCCATATTCCTTCTAGCAGCGTGTAGAAGATGGTTTCCCCCGATACCTGCTATATCCCCGTCTCCACCGATTACAAGTACATTCAAATTCGGCTTAACCAGCTTTATTCCAGTGGCAACTGGTATAGCCCTTCCATGAAGAGTATGTACTGAATCAGCTAAAATATGTGGACTGGGAATCCAGGCGGAGCAACCTATTCCACTAACAAATACAAATCTCTCGAGTGTCTCATAACCAAGCTCGTCAAAGGCTTGGAAAAGGGCTTTCATCACTATACCGATTCCACAGCCGGGGCAGAATACCGTTGGGACATTCTCCGGCCTTAGATACCTAAGATATGGGTGTTTCATCTCTTCATTACCTCCTTAATGAATCTCGCGAGTTCACGGGGATATATGGGTTCTCCACCCCCAATTTTATTATACGGGTATACCGTATCCCTATCCCTAACCTGATATATGTCATAGACAAGTTGACCCAAATTCATTTCTGGCACTATAATGATATCCATGTTTTCAGTGAATTTCTTTAGGAGATCATAATTCATAGGCCAGAGAGTAAGTAGGTTTAAGACTGATGCTTTAATCCCTTCTTTTTCCAAGATTCCCATAGTCTCTTTAGCAACTCTGGCGACGGATCCAAATGCCACTATACCGACTTCCCCCCCATCAGGATCTCCCTCCACCTCATATTCAAAAATCTCCCGTGTATTCCCAACAACCTTCTCTTTAAGCCTCTTCACGAGTCTTCTATGAGTCTCAGGGTCTTGGGTCTTCCTATACCCATAGGCATCATGGGTTGAGCTGGTATATAAGACATTAAGGCCTTTACCCAATATTGGCATTGGAGGGGCGATACGCGGGTCATCAGAGTCAAAAAACTCAGTTCTAGTGCCTGTCAAACGCCTTTCAATTACCTCTATATCCTCTGGAACCCTGACGGTCTCCCATAGATGAGCGGTTAACTCATCAATTAAAAATGTGACTGGAACCCTAAGCTTCTCGGATATATTAAAGGTCTTTATAGCTATTTTATATGCTTCTTCTGGAGTAGATGCTGTGTAAACCACTGTATACTGATCACCGTGTCTACCCCATCGAGCCTGCATCAAATCTCCTTGTCCAGATTTAGTGGCCTGCCCTGTAGACGGCCCTAGTCTAGTTACGTCAACCACTACCAATGGGACTTCCAGCATAACGGCGAGTCCAAGTGCCTCTTGCATCAGACTGTATCCAGGGCCGCTAGTAGCCGTCATGGCTTTTGCCCCAGCTATACTGGCACCTATAACCATATTTATAGATGAGAGTTCATCTTCTCCTTGGATGAACACTCCCCCTCTCTTAGGCAGTTCCCTAGCCATATACTCCATCAAGTCGCTGCTCGGGGTAATCGGATACCCTGCGTAGAACTTTACTCCTGCTCTTAAGGCGCCTTCTGCAATTGCTATGTTTCCTGACCAGAAGAATTTCCCACTCATGATTTCTAACCAAATAATAGTTTTCAAAATCCTATATTAATTGAATAGATTAATATCGACTATGTTTAAAGCCATGACAAATCACTTGATGTGACCCTTGAACATTTCCTCATTCATATAAGTAGCATGCGACGTGATGCTCCTCTTCAACCTCCATTAATCCAGGCTCCACAGCCCTACATTTATCCATAGAATATGGACAGTCAGGATAATATCTACATCCATCTGGTATTTCTGGAGAAGGATGTATATCGGTTATACCGATTTCTCCAGTTATTTTATAGGGTTCCCTATATACCCTGAATAACTGTTGAGTATATGGATGCAGGGGGTTCTCCATTATAATCCTCTTCCGACCTGTCTCAACTATCTTACCTAAGTACATAATGCTTATCCTATCTGCTATCTGAAATGCATATTGAGGATAGGCTGTAGTCAATAGAAATGCCACTCCCCTCTCTCTATTTATTCTCCTCATTAGACTTAGGAAATCCTCTTTATAGGGTGTGTCGAGGAGGGAGACTGGTTCATCCGCCACTATAAACTTTGGATTCAAAACAAGAACCCTCGCCAAACTAGCCCTCTGCCTCTCTACACCACTCAACTGGAATGGCTTTCTCCAAAGATATTCCTCTGGAGGAGTCAAACCAACTTCTTCTAGGGTACCTCGTAGGAGCCTATCATCGTATTCAATATCATTTAGCTTCAGCGGCTCCTCAATAATCTCTTTCACAGTAAAATGGGGGTTTAGTGATGAAAAAGGATCTCCAAATATTATTTGTAGCTCCCTCCTCATCCTACGATATTCCTCTCCAGAGATACTAAAGATATTCTTATTGTTGTAGAATACCTTGCCGTCGGATGGCTTCTTCAACCCTATTAGAATCCTGCTTAACGTCTTTTTCCCAGACGCGTTCTCCCCTATCAATGCATGTATTTCACCGGCATTAATCCCTAGTGTAACGTTGTCGACAAGCCTTATCCATTTCTTAGGCTTTGTGAATAGTGAGAGTATCCCCTCTCGCACTGGAATATATTTCTTTATATTTTCCGCCTTTAGAAGCCTCATCCTATCTTGTCCTCCTAGTATCACCCATACCAAAATACTCTATATTCTGGAGGCCTCCTCATAAATCATTTAGAAAATGATTTTAGGGAGGTTGTGTCAGGAAGTAGGGGCCTGGTCATCCAGGTATTGTCCCAGATCACCTCCCTCATCATCCACAACCAAAAAATATTTTGGTGTATACTGTGTTTAAAAGCCTGAATCAGCTTTAGTCAAGCTCAAGCTTGGGATCCTCCTTAATTGTCTCCAGTATGAGATGTGTACTGCTCCTCTCAATCTCTGGTATATTTATAAACTGGTCTATTATTCTCAATAAGTCATTCCTGTTCTTAGCCCTGAGTAGCACCACAAAATCAATGTCTCCCAAGAGGAAGTATACGGCCCATACGCCTTTAATTTTCTTGAGTTTCTCACCTACTATACGCTGGTAATTGGGCCCGAATTTAGCCTTGATAAGTGATATGGCATATATGTCATATCCGAGTTTGGCGGGGTCTACAAGGGCAACAATCTTTTTAATAACCTCCTTGTCCCACAACTTGTTTATCCTATAATGAATAGCTGTCTTGGACATACCCAGGGTATTTCCAATCTCCTCCAATGATTTGGTAGCGTCATCCTGAAGTATATCGAGGATCTTCCTGTCAACTTCGTCGACCATAGAGTCATCCTTCTCATCATTCTTATCCTTAGGATTTGCTTTCCTTGGCATCCTTAAAGCACCTCATCATTAAATACTGAATATTGTTTAAATGTATTAATAAATTTATAAAAAATTATTTTTTATTGTTTAAAATAATTAGTCATAAATATACTTAGTTTATCCTTAATTTATCTATCGTTTCCAACAATATATTCTCATTTTATATGTTTTGAATAATATACTAATATATTTGGGTGTTTATAGCCATGAAGATAATATTTGAAGAGGGTTCGGTCCTGGATCTTATAGGTCATCTAGAGGACGACCTATTGAATATAAAGGATCTGAAGGCGCTTGCAAGGCAGCCTGAACCTAGTAGGGGAAGGAGGTACAGGGATGTTCTCTACTCAACATATGTGAGGCTGGGTTATGTAACTGCTTCAGTGATCTTGGAGTTTAAGGATGGGCTTGTAAAATCATATGTGTTTATGGGTAGGGTGATACCCTTCCCAGGTCGGGATAATTATCTTGAGATGCCTGTATACACAGAAGGTTATCTAGTTGAGAAGAGTAAGTCATCCATCATATATCGGCATTATAATCCATATGTTTTTAAGAACGGTAAAGCACTCTTTAAACGGGTTAAAGAGCTTGGGGACAAATTCAGGTTAAGCGATCTAGAGGTATACCTAGAAAGGATTAGTGAGTATCTGGAGTATGATGAGACGCTTTAAATATCTCCTTAAAAATGGGAATAAATCCTCTCCATATCCTAATATAAGATGAGTTTTAGAGGTGTATAACTTATGACTGGAAATGGATATGCAGGTAGATATCTTGAGGTGAATCTATCTACAGGGAGTATCGAGTTTAAGGAGACCCCGATGGATATAATGGAGAAATACATTGGTGGAAAATGGTTCGCCTCATACTACTTACTTAAGAACCTCAATCCTAGTATAGACCCGTTTTCACCTGATAACATACTCCTAGTTGTATCTGGCCCGGTTACTGGGACGATCATCCCCTTGGCTTCAAAGATAAGCTTCTTCTTCAAAAGCCCCTTAACAGGGATATTTGGAGAGACTACTATGGGGGGCAATTTCCCTGCGGCATTTAAATGGGTTGGGCTGGACTATATGGTGATCCGAGGTAGGAGTAGTGACCCCGTATATATTTATGTGGATGGAGATGCTGCCGAGATTCGGGACGCGAGTCATCTATGGGGTCTAAACACTATGGAGACTGAGAAGAAACTTGAGGAAGAGCTAGGAAGGGATATTGAAGTAGCTGAGATAGGCCCAGCCGGTGAGAAACTAATTAGATATGCTGCGATAAGCCATGGATATGGTAGGTCAAAGAGAGAGTCTAAAGCCGGTAGGGTCGGTGGAGGAGCGGTTATGGGAAGTAAGAATCTAAAGGCCATTGTATTGAAGCCAGGG
>JALTNJ010000106.1 GCA_027000765.1 Nitrososphaeria archaeon
TAGATTTATATATTATTTTGAAGAATACTTTGATGTGGTTCAATAGTATAAACAGGGACCGAAAATATAAATATGATTATGGGTGGTGTATATGGAAATTAGGAAGGTTCAGAAACTGGGTTATTCTACGATAGTGGTTTCGTTGCCTAGATCCTGGGTTAAGGAGAAGAGCATCAAGAAGGGAGATAGTGTTATCGTCAGGGTGGAGGAGGACGGTTCTCTCAGGATAATACCATATAACATGGGTAGTGAGAAGACGGTCTATGAAAGATATATAGTGGATGTGACCAACCTATCCTCAAAGGGGCTTGTCGAGAGAATACTAATTGGTAATTATCTCCTGGGGCATGATACCATTACGTTCAAGACCAGTGATAAGAGGATGCCCGCCTGGGTTTTGGAGGAGGTTATGGATGCTATAAACAGGTTGGCGGGTGTGGAGATAGTTGATCAGAGGCTTAATGAGATTACCGTACAGTGTTTCATAGACCCAACTAAATTCAAGCTCAAGGGCCTAGTACGTAGGATGTATACATTAATATTCTCCATGATAGAGGGTATACGTATCTTCCTCACAGAGGGAGATGACTCTATATTCTCCCAGATATCTGGGTTTGAGACTGAGGCAGATAGGCTTTACTGGCTCGTTGTTAGGCAGCTCCTCCTTTCACAGAGAAGCTGGAGGGTGGCTAAGGAAATTGGTGTGACACATCCCTACCATATTGTGGGTAATAGAGCGATTGTCAAGGCTCTAGAGGATATCGCTGATAGGATTGATGATGTGGGTACAGAGCTTAGGAGGATACCTGCTGACTGGATTGACAGGAGTAGGGACGAGTCCGATGGGGCAGTTAGGCGTCTAGACGAGCTTCTAAGTGAGATAGATAACATGGTAGGCGATTCGATGCAGGCCTTTATAGAGTTGAGTATAGAGAAGGCAAATGACGTTATTAATGAAGCTGAGAAGTTCAAGGAGAAGACACAGGAGATAGATATATGGTTTATATCCAACGTTAAAGATCCATTGATACTCAGTACCCTTAGACTGATGTTGAGTCACCTTATGCGCGTTATTGATAATGTACAGTTGATAGCAGAGATAACTATCAACAGGTCTCTAGAGGCTCCTAGTAAGTTCTATTATTGGGAGGCTATGAAGAAGGAGGAGGCAAAGTAGCCTCTCCATTAAATTTTATAATCCTTGGAACCGAGGTAATTGAATTATCTTAGATTATTGTCTCGTCATGAATTTTAATGATTGGAGGCATCTGAAGCTTATGTTTATTAGCGTTATACCTTTTATTCACGAGCTCCACTATTGTTTTCTCTACACTTAGTTCCTCGATTATCTGGTCATCTGTATATCCGAGGTCAAACTTTAGATATAGTATTGGGTCTACTTCCTCGTATGTTATCCCCAGTTCATCCTCTGCTTTGTGACCTGGCCATAGTTCTGGTGAGCTGGGTTTCCTAATGATATTCTCAGGCACTCCTAGGAATCCAGCGAATTTTCGTAATTGCGTCTTATAAATATCCCCTATTGGCAATATATCTACACCTCCATCCCCGTATTTGGTGAAATATCCAAGTAATAACTCGGATTTGTCTCCTGTTCCAATGACAAGGGCATGTTTCTCCGACGCCTTATAATATAGTGTTATCATTCTTATCCTGGCAATAGTGTTTCCAAGAGCTTTCCTATCAACTATATTAAGAGTCCCCTTCACCGCCTTTACAATGGGCTCGATATTTATCATCTGCCAATTATCCCTAGGTATACCTATCTTCTCCACTACAGACAATGCATCATTGATAGATTCCTCGCTTGTGAATTTCGTAGGCATAATATATGCATGAAGGTTTTCAGATCCAAGGGCCTCAGCAGCTAAAAATGCTGTAGTACTACTATCTAATCCACCGCTTAATCCAATGACTCCCTTCTCAAAACCATTCTCTTTAAAGTATCTCCTTAGTTCAGATACAATTCTATCTTTCACAACCTGCCAATCCAATTCAGGAGGATACATATTCATTCACCAAATGACTATCAAAGATTGGTTTACTCCAAATATGATTAATTATTATATTATTTTAACCACATAAATTTTTAGGAATAAAGGTGGTCCTCATGAATCCTTCTATAGAGATTATTCCCATTAGTAAGAGGATTGATGACAGCATTATTCATCTAAAGAAAATAACTATAGGCTCTGGTAGCCCTCGCCTATTTATAGGGGCCTCTATTCATGGAGACGAGCTTACTCCGATTGCTGTTATATGGAAGCTGATAGAGTATTTTAGAGTCTCCGAGGTCAAGGGTACCTTGACCATGATTTCAGGGATGAATCCAGAGGGAATCGCTTTTAAGAAGAGGGTGGACCCCTACTTTAATACTGATCTCAACCGGGTTTATCCAGGTGATCCAGAGGGTACTCTCCCACAGAGGATAGCTAATGCGATCTATAGGATTGCAATTGAACATGATGTGGTGCTCGATCTACATACTGCTGGAAACTGTATCCCATTTATCCTGCTGGATCCGATAGAGGGGGATCTTAGGAAGGAGGTTGAGGATCTGGCTCTCTCAATGGGGATCACGGTTCTCGATGAGTATCTAGGAGATAAATATGAGGCGTTAAAGCTGGGTAACAGCCTCCCCCCTCAAGTCCTCAAGAAAGATATCCCTAGTTTCACCGTGGAGTTACCTGGTGGCAGCAATATTGATTGGACGGGTGTAAATGTTGGTTTTAAGGCTATCCTAAACCTGATGATTCACCTGGGTATGGTGGATGCCAAGAAAAACGAGATTACCGAGACATTTGTATTAGGTGAGCTTGGATATAGGAGGTATGATGTCTTTGCTAATCGGGCTGGTATACTTGAGAATTTCGTTAGGCTCGGCGAGTTCGTAGAGAAGTTTACTCCCCTAGGTGTATCTAGAGACTTTGTTGGTAATGTGGTTGAATGGATAAAGAGTGAGAAGACTGGCTATGTAATATCACTACCGAGTAGATCCATAGTGTATCCAGCTGATAGAGTCTATTTATTAGCTGTCAAAGAATAAATAATTATTTAGCGTTTTATGGAGTCACGGTGTCGCTAATGTCATATTCAGAACCTGCTCAAAAAGATGGCGTAATTATATGTCCAAGATGCGGTGCCGAGAATCCTGACTATGCAAAGTTCTGTGTAAAATGTGGATATAACCTATTATTGGCTAAGAGTGGGAAGATCAGTGAAGCAACGATAAAAATAGCGTTCTTTACTTCTATAGTCTCTCTACTAGATTTTCTTTTAAACACAGGTATCCTGAAGGCGGCTGCAGCAAATAGTATGCTCGGCATATTGGAGATACTCAGTATTATAAGCTCAATCGTAATATTCTATATCTGGTATAAATACCGTGGGGTAGGACTGTCGTTCAGCGACACATACTTCAAGATTTTCATGGTCATGCTCCTCATACTATTCTTAAGCTATCTCTCATACTACATCATATTTATTCTAGTGGGTGTTATCACCGTCAGTCCACTATGGATACTATATGGGTATGTTTTGAGGAGTATCTATAAGAAGTACAAGGAGGCATAATGCAGTTCAGGGGGTATGGACGGGTTTTGAAGGCATCCGAGGAGTTCATTGAAGTAGAGGTAGTTAATATCGATGAGAAAGGAGTTGCATATGCCTATTATAATGGTAGGAAGATTAGGGTTAAATATGGTATTCCTGGAGATAGGGTAAGGGTCAGGCCATATATAGTTAGGAAAGGGAGGCGTGGCAGGGTTAAAGAGTTATGGGGAGACATCATAGAAGTCATATCTCCTGGTATCGGGAGAATTGAGCCTAAGTGTAAACACTTTGGATTATGTGGTGGCTGCAGGTTCCAGAACTGGGACTATAAGCATCAGCTTATCTATAAAAAGAGACTGGTGGAGGAAGCTTTCAAGAGATATGGTATGGATGTGGATGTTGAGGATCCCCTACCAAGTCCTAAGGAATATTATTATAGGAATAGGATGGATTATCCAGTTGGAATCATTGACGATTCCCCAGTTATTGGGCTGAAGATGGTGGGTAGGTGGGATGTCGTTGTCCCACTGGAAGAGTGTCACTTGATGTCTATGGAGAGCATCGAGATAATCAATAAGATAAGGGAGTTTATGTCTAGAAGGGGGATACCGCCCTATAACATATTTACTCATGAAGGATTCATGAGATACGTCGTTATTAGAGAGGGGAAGTATACAGGTGAGAGACTAATATCCCTTGTTACTGCAGTAGGACCTTTCCCATGGCTCGATGAGTTAATTGATATTCTGAAGGAGGATGCCACAGGTATTATATGGAGCATTAACCCTAGGATCACTGACCTATCTATTGGCAGTGAGATACGTCCATTATATGGTAATGATCATCTGAATGAGGAGATATCTGGCTTTAAATTCTATATTCATCCAAACGCTTTTTTCCAAACCAACTCCTATCAAACAGTTAACCTAGTCTCATTGGTTAGAGAGCTGGCTGAGGGAGGAGATGTTCTAGTCGATGTCTATAGTGGAGTCGGTCTCTTCAGTTTTAGTTTAGCCAATAAGTATAGTAGGGTCTATGGTATTGAGATAGATGAGTATTCAATCTATAGTGCAGGCATTAATCTAAAGCGGTATAAGGGTAGGAACATTACTATACTTGAGGGGGCGGCGGAGGATATGTTGTCTAAAACACCTGACGAGCCTGACACAGTTATAGTTGATCCCCCTAGGCCAGGGTTAAGTATAAAGGTTAAGGAGCATCTACTAAGTCTTAAGCCCAAGGAAATTATATACGTAAGCTGTAACCCAACTACCCTCGCTAGAGATGTTGAGAAGCTGTCTGAATGTTATTCCTTGGATGGTGCTGTAAAGCCGATTGACATGTTTCCACAGACTCCACATATTGAGTGTGTTGTACGGCTTATTAGAAAGACATAGGCTATTATATTGAGGAGTTTGGTGGATGAGTATGGAGATAAAGATACTCGATGTCTCGGCGGGAAACGTCTCTGGAGACATTGCATCATATCTACTGATTACAGACAAGTATTACATCATTATTGAAACCGGTCCCTCGGGAGCCGTAAAAAAACTTTATAGGGGACTGGAGGAGGAAGGGATTACCGCTAGAGACATAGACATAATAGTTGTGACACATATACACTTGGATCATGCCGGTGCATCCGGCCATATAGTGAAGAGGAATAGGGATATAAAGCTCTATGTACATCCCCGTGGATATCCACATATGATCGACCCAAGTAAGCTATGGCAATCCAGTAAAGAAACGTTGGGTGAATTGGCTAGGATATATGGGCCTCCAATACCAATAGCGAGGAGTAATTTGGTTAGGGCGGATGACGGCTCTAAATTGGATATTGGGGAGGATGAATTGGTATTTATACATACCCCTGGACATGCCTCCCATCATATGACGATCCTCCTTAGGGAAAATGGCTTCCTATTCAGTGGGGATGCGGCCGGGTTATATCATGATAATGCATTGGTACCGATAACTCCAAAGCCACATAATCCTGAGAAAGCTATAAAGAGCCTTGAAAAGCTTCTGGAATACGATGTAAAG
>JALTNJ010000107.1 GCA_027000765.1 Nitrososphaeria archaeon
AACCATGTTACTTCTCCCCAGTCGATATATTTAGATAAATGAAGATCCCTAGTCACATGTCCAAGTCCAACGCTTGAAGATGCATAGAGGATTTTAGGTCTAGACATTGGAATAATACAAATATCCTATTCCCTATTTATTTTTTAACATTGTTAATAGACAATACTTTATTTAGGTACCTAATTGGGTATTGTTTCAGGGGTAGATAGAGATGCCTAAATACTGTAGACGTTGTAGAGTGAACAAGGCAGACGTGTATCTAACATACTCTAGAGAATATCTCTGCCTAGACTGTTTCAATAAATTCTTCGAGAATAGGGTTAAGAAGACCGTGGAGAAGTATAGGATGTTTAAGGGAGACGTGATTGGAGTGGGGCTGAGTGGTGGAAAGGATAGCGCCGCCCTCCTATATAGCCTTAGGAAGCTATATCCTGAGAAGAAGTTGGTGGCTATACATCTATATCATGGTATTGGAGAATACTCTAGGGATAGTTATGAGCAGGCTAGGAAGCTGAGTGAGATGCTGGACGTGGAGCTCCATGTCTTCGATTACAAGAAGAAGCTGGGCATCATCATACCTGATGTAGAGTATACCCGGTATAAGAATAAGGTCTGTTCAGTATGTGGGATTATACGTAGATGGGCATTATCTAGGGCGGCTAAGGAAGTCGGTGTAGATGTATTGGCGACAGGCCATAACCTTGATGACTTGGTTGAGGTAATGCTAAACCTATTTATTACTGGTGAGTTTGATCAGCTTAGGAGGCTTAAACCCGTACTGCCTCCAGAGCATCCGTCTCAGGTCTGGAAAGTCAAGCCCCTGTTTAGGAGCCCAGAGATGGACAACTTTTTCTACGCTATGTACAACGATCTCCCTGTTAAACGGGTCAGCTGTCCATATTATAATACGGCGAGGTCCATAAGGAGAAAGAGGCTTTTAGACGAGTGGGAGAAGGTGGAGAGAAACATAAAGTTCCAGCTCCTCTCAACGTTTACTAAAAAGCTTATGCCTCTCATTGATAAAAAGGAGGATCTCCCCTATAAAACCTGCCAAGTATGCGGTGGACCTAGTATGGGTGAAGTATGTTCAGCATGTAGAAGGATATCCATGATAAAGGAAGCTCTAGAGAAAAAAAATTGAAAGATCTATGTAAGATACTTATCTATACCTATCTTCCTAATACTAGTCTAAAATTCCTTCTAGTATTATCCAATCTCCCAGAAATGATGGATAATCAAAGATCAAAGTATCTAGGACAATTGAAAAATTATATTAACCATAGCTATATTTCTTTCTTTAATTCAAGTAACCATGGAAGTCTTTGAAGGAGGCGGTCGGAGATAGTAGCCATGGAGCCGTTGTATATAGGTGCATTATTCGCATTTTCAGCAGCTATATTTTTCTCCCTAAGCAGTGTAGCCACTAGGAGAGGTGTTCTACATGGATATGTATATTCCACTGTATTAATATCGATTTTAATCGGTATTCCCATGTATCTCCTCGCTGCTCTATTATTTCATGAGATAGATAATATCCCCATGTTAACTCTACAGACTATTATCCCGTTTATTCTCGCTGGGATAATTCATTTTGTAATAGGTAGATACATCCTATATTCCTCAGTACATTACATAGGAGCATCGTCTACGATGCCTATAGTCGCTACAAGCAATGTATTCTCAGCGTTTATCGCAATACCTATTTTAAGGGAGACCGTTACTCCGTTTAAGGTTCTCGGCCTAGTAACCGCCGCAATTGGGATAGGGCTCATAGCCTCTATGAGCCTCAATATAAAAGGGTTTAAGAAAGGAGTTATACTAGCATTTTCATCCGCTTTGGTGTTTGCGTCCTCCGCTTTGATCGTGAGATATGGGCTGATCGTATTTAACTCTCCAATACTAGGTGTACTAATCTCTTATTTATCTGCCTTACCGGTATACATCTCCCTATTATCCACTCAGGTTATGCGTAGGGAGATGAACAACATCCCGCGTAAAACCCTCACTTATATACTTATCTCAGGGGTCCTCGTAAACTTTGGACAGCTATTCAGGTATCTGGCACTCAACTTGATAGAGGTTAGCGTCGCCTCACCATTAATATCTACAATCCCGATACTGACAATCATATTCTCATATCTAATAAACAGGGATATTGAGATAATCAACATCAGAAACTTCCTAGCGTCGATCATAATATTTATAGGAATAATTCTCGTAATTATGGGCTCAACATAATTAAAATTAGGGTGTAGGGGCCCCCTCTTAGCATCTATTTATTCATTAGTTTCTCTAAGCTTCTTCTCAAGGCATATATTGTTGGAACGACGAACCTTTCTCTAGCCGTATATCCCATGTGGCCAATTCTGATGCCATTTATCTTGATAAGCCACGTAGAGGATATCAGTATTCCATATTCCTCCCTAATATTCTTGATAACGTCAACGAAGTTGACATCTTTAGGCAACTCTGCTACAGTCACTGTTGGACTGGCGCAGTCTTCATCTGGTATGAGCTTCAGCCCCATACCAGTAACCTCTTGTTTAACTAATGCTGAAATCCTGTAGTGACGTTTCTCTACATTTTTAATGCCTTCCTCCAAAACTATGTCAGCGGCTTTCTCAAGGGCTATAACTAGGGGGGTCGATATGGATATAGGATATGGATGCATAGGCCATAGGTCTATATAGTGTCTCCACATACCTAAATCTAGGGCAAATGACTTTGGTTTACGTCTCTTAAGATCGGAATAATCCCATAGCCTCTCGCTAACCATGAATGGAACCACGCCATTGATAGCACCAAGTGCCTTTGAAGAATATCCTATACATAAATCAACATTCCACTCATCACATTTTAATTCCAACGCACCATATGATGAGATTGCATCTACAAAGAAGAACGTATCCTCTGGTATAATGCTTGATATCTCCCCAATGTCCTCCAAGACACCTGTTGAGGTCTCGTTATGTACAACCATAACCGCCTTCGGCTTAATGGCTTTAATAGCGTACTCCACCTCCTTCAAATCAGCCCTTTCCCCATATTTATCTGGAGCCACCTGATATGTCTTTGCACCATGTATCTCTGCAATCTCCCTAAACCTGTCTATGAAGAACCCTTTGTTTATCACTAGAAAATTATCTCCAGGCTCGAGAACCGTACTTATACCCATCTCAACGACGGAAGTCCCTGCCCCTGGATATATATGTACCTGTTGCTTAGTACCGAATAGCTTCTTAAGCTTATCGATCGCCCTAAAATATATCTTTACCCACTCATCTCCATAGTGTGCCATGACCTTAGACGTTAGGCTCATCTGCGCCTCAGGATAGGGCTCGACAGGACCAGGGATCATTAGAAAAGGAGGGTCATACTCAGTCATTTTAAATCAAATTAAATAAATATGGTTACAACCCTTAATAAGGTAAATTATAACTGGTGGAGAGCATTAGCTGATCCTCTCCACCTTAATACCCATCTTATCCATATACTCCATAAACCTGCTGCAGAGCTTCTCATCCATACCAACATATTCAGGTGGATATATTCCAGTTGATTGGAGTTCACCGTGATAACCGAGTAGAGTCATTGCAACAGCTGTACTACCCGTTACAATTGACATGCCTGAAAACCTCTTCTCTTCATCGAAGGACTGTTGGAGTAGATACTCCCGTTTTTCACCATCTTTTTCACCGATGATATATAGTATGACTCTATCCCTAAACCTATTCTCCATATACGTCTCCAGAGCTTCTGCAAGAACCTCGATAGGCTTAACATACGTGTCCCCTACCTCTATCTCTCGGTAACTAAGTAGGCCAAGCCATTTCAAGAATCTCATGAGAAATATATGCCCTTTATATCTTAGAGTCATCTCCCTCATGTTAGGAACGTGTGACATAGTTCTCAGTAGACTCCTTAGACCGTCACTTATGAAATACTCCATCTCACCAACTCTAGGGATATTTATCACTCCAGTGGCTTCAAGCGGGTCAACTTCAGTAACCTCTCCATCTACAATTATCCTTGCGGGTCTCGTATACTCTTCAAGGAGATCCATTGGAGACCAGGTTAAAGCCATGCCCAAATACTCGTCGGGCTTATAAGATACTCCTCCAACATATATCTCTATCTTATCTGCACCGCTTAACTCCCTATCTAACTGAGCCGCTATAACATTTGACAATCCTGGAGCTACTCCTGCATCTGGCATGTATAAGACACTTTGTTTCTCAGCGATCTCCCCAAGTCTCCACATATCCTGGGGATAAAAGGATATGTCAATCACATTCTTACCAGCCTCAAGGATGTTTACCAACCCCTTGTATGCAATAGAACCTGGTAATGCAGTTAAAACCCAGTCCACGTCATCTGCCACTCTATGAATATCCTCCTTATCCAGAACATTAACTACTCTCGTCTCAAAATTGTCTTCGAAATACTTCAGCTTCTCACGATCAATGTCTGCAACAGCTAGCTCGACACCGGCTTCCCTAAGTTTATCAGCCATATATACACCTATCCTTCCAGCTCCAACCAATAGTATGTCAACCATAGAAACCACCACATAGTAAAGCAGGTATAAAATATCTTATTATCACAATGGGATATAATATAATAGAAGTTTATTAGGTGGTTCCCATTGCAGTATAGGAGGTTTGGGAAGACCGATATGAAGTTCAGCGTAATCGGTTTAGGAGCATGGCAGGCGGGTATGAAGAGCTGGGGGAAAAACTATACTTTGGAAGATGTGGTGAAGGCTGTTGAAACGGCGTTTGAAGAAGGGATAAACTTCGTCGATACCGCGGAGATATATGGTGGAGGGAGGTCTGAGGAGGTTCTAGGCCAAGTACTCAGGGAATGGGGAGACAGTATACATGTAGCGACTAAGGTCTCTGGATATAATGCGAGGCCAGGCAAGATTGAGAAGTCTCTAAGATCCAGTTTGAAGAGGCTCCAGAGACGATATATAGACCTCTATCAGATTCATTGGCCTCCAAGTATATATACCTCCCTCCCGAGAGTAGCTAGGGAGCTTGAGATGCTTGTGGATAAAGGACTTATAAGATATATCGGTGTGAGCAACTTCCCTAGGGATATCTTGGAGGAATTCATGGGGTATATGCGTAAATATGAGGTTGTAAGCAACCAGGTGAGGTATAGCTTACTCCATAGAGCTGTTGAAAAGAATCTTTATCCCTTTATGAAGGAAAATAACATTGAGTTGATTGCATGGAGCCCCTTGGACAAAGGTGTTTTAGCCGGGAAGTTTAAGGCCGATGCACCTGCTAAATACATGGATTCTGGTTTTAAAAGGGTTAAGAGAGCACATGAACTAATAGTTAAGTTACGTGAAATAGCTGATAAACACGGTGTTTCAATGGCTCAGGTAAGCCTTGCATGGCTTGTCGCTAAGGGGGCTTATCCAATTCCAGGCGCCAAACGCCCTTCCCAAGCTAGGGATAACGCGGGTGCAGGGGACCTGAGGCTTGACACTGAGGATATTCATATGTTGGATGAGTTATCAAAAGGCTTTAGAGATGGTGAGGTAGGGACTATAATGCCTAGGGTCATTCCAAACATAATACAGCAATTATTCATCGGGATACT
>JALTNJ010000108.1 GCA_027000765.1 Nitrososphaeria archaeon
CACCCAGTAAGTATCTTATCCATTTCCTAACATTCTTCTCCGCCTCCTCAGGATTCATTCCATCATCAATGAGTGAGTCCCTTAGGAGGTCACCATAAAGTTTCAATGTGTTGTCAAGCTCTTCATCCTCAATTTTACCTATTATCGTCCCCGCATGGACTATGACTAAGTCACCAGGTTTGATATCCGTATTTATTACTAGAACATCTTTTATTGAACCGCCGAAATCCACTTTAGCCATAACCCCATCTGTCTCCAAAACCTTTGCAGGCACGCCCCAACACATTTATAATCACCCTAATCCAAGTGACTTCGCTATTTCATCGGCTTTTCCACCGCCGCCAAACCTTGCCCAGACAGCACAAGTCCCCTCTAACGATACCATACATGGGCCCATAGGCCTCTCGGGGGTGCAGGCCTTTAGAAATAAGCTGCAGTCAACTGGTTTCTTAAGGCCCAATACGACTTCTGCGCACTTACATGAGGGATGAAGATCATCAACCCAAGTATCCTTCTCAGGCTCCTCAATACTAAATCTAGTGTATGCATCATAACCTATATATTCATCCCTTAGTTTAAGACCACTATCTGGGATGAACCCGATGCCCCTCCAAGAAGCCTCATGTTTATAGAAGACTTTATACATGTATTCTAGGGCTTGTTGATTACCGGTGTATCTAACTATCCTCTTATACTCAACGTCAACTCCTACTCTCTCCTCATATATCATTTTAAGTATCATTGCTATTGACAAAAGAAGGTCTGTAGGCTCGAATCCAGAGACCACTGTGGGTATCCTATACTTTCTTGATATCTCGTCCCATGGGGCTGCGCCTATTATTGTGGATACATGTCCAGGGGCGACGATGCCATTAACCGGCTCTAAGCCCCTCTCTATAACCGCTGACAACGCATAGTCTGCAGCTGGAGGCGTAAGTCTTAGGACACTTAGTAAGTAGAGGCCCTCTGGAGGCATTTTATTGAATATGGGAACCGCATAGCTGGGTGCTGTGGTCTCAAAACCTATTCCTAGAAACACTGCTTCATTCACTCGACCCCTGTTTTCTTTGAAGTGTTTGATGGCGTCTAAAAAGCTGTATACAATCTCAATTTCTCCTCCAAGAGCCTTCGCCTCCGAGAGGCTAGCCGCCCCATCAATTTTAGTGACTGCCGGTAGTTTATAGGCGTCTCCAAATACGTATATTAATACTCCCTCTAGCGAAAGTCTAATCGCCTCTTCAATATATTTACTTGGTGTAATGCATACTGGACAGCCGGGGCCGGCGACCAGCTCTATCTCTGGAGGCAATAGGCTTCTAATACCATAATGGACAGTCGTCCATTCATGTGTGCCGCAGAAATTCATTATCTTAACTCTATCCAGTCCCTTCTCAATGAGTTTTTCAGTATATTTCTCAATTAGGTTCTTAACTCTATTGGCCAGCTCTATATTATCTCTAAAAATCTTGATTAATTGTTGTAGGGAGAGCGTCATTCCTAATAATTATTTTTTGTCATCGAGATATTATATTCCTTTCCCAATATCCGTATTTTAAAAAATCAAGGGTGTGTTTTTATAGACCTATCAATGTATAAATATTGTTTGGAGATTGAAATGGAGCTCACAAATAATGTTATGGAGCTAATATCAGAGCATTATAAACCATATGGATTGGATAAAGATGTAGTAAGGTTGATCGAGGAGACTAGTAGGGAACTTGAGAAGGAGGGTGTTGAGCTCACAGAGGAACTTATTTTAAAGGGACTTAGACTTATGCTTGATCTTGCTGAGAGCGAAGCACTGCGACACAATAATATAGAGCGATTTGGATATTTCCTATCTAAAGCTGTTCAGAAAAAGGTTTTGAAAAACTACCTCACTATATACATTAGATTCAAGGGAGTATCTGGAGATTAGAGGCTAGTTTTTAGCGGATCCCGATTTTTTCATCTTCATCTCTTTAATGACTTCAATTAACGCCGGGATAATCTCCTTATAATCACCTACTATTCCATAGTCTGCGTTCTCGAATATCGGGGCATCTGGATCAATGTTTATCGCGACTACTCTCTTCGCCTCCCTAATACCAAATATATGCTGGGCGGCTCCACTGATTCCCACTGCAAAATATATGTTGGGCTTAACAGTTTTACCCGTCTGACCCACCTGTCTATCATGTGGAATCCAGCCTGCGTCAACCGCCTTTCTAGATCCAGCAATTACTCCACCTAGAAGCTCTGCAAGCTCCTCCAATAGCTTAAATCCCTCTTTAGAGCCCAGACCCTTTCCACCAGATACGATGATATCCGCCTTCTCTATAGGTATCTCTTCAGCCTTCTCAATAGGAGTGTATTCTAGATACTCCATCCGGGGGTCCAATACCTCATCAATAGTTTCTTCAATAACTTCTCCATCTCTATCCTCATTCCTCTCTGGAGTAGGGAAGATATTTGGCCTTACACTCCCCATAACTGGCCTCCGGTTCCTCGTCTTGATATGGGCCAGCATCCAAGCCCCGAATGGAGGCCTAATTAAAATAATGTCTCCAGTTTCCTTATCCACCTCAATTGATGTCAAGTCAGCTGTTATCCCAGTCTTTAGATTATTTGCTATATACGGTGCTAATTCACGTCCCCTCATAGTTCCTCCAACGAGGAGGGCCTCAGGCTTATGCTTCTTAGCCAATTTACAGACTACGTCTCCATATAGATTTGGATAATACTTTTCAAGCCTAGGATCATCTACCACAAACACTTTATCGGCGCCATAGTATATTGGTTCCCTAGCCAACTCCTTAATACCATACCCTATAATAACTGCGCCCACATATGTATCTAGCTCATCTGCGATTCTCCTAGCCTCACCCAGTAGCTGGAGACTAGCCTCATGTATATGACCGCCTTCAACCTCTACATATACCCATATCCCTTTATACTCCATTGGATTTATGGGTTCCCACTCGGAACACAACATTTTTTTACTAGCCATTTAACACCCCTCCCTACAAATCCAATAACCCTTCCTCAATCAACTTACTCAACAGCCATCTAGCAGCCTCCTTTGGATCACTGCCCTGGAAAACCTCGTTTTTCCTCGGAACTTTGGGGACAAAATCAATTCCTGATACAACTGTAGGAGATCCCCTTAATCCAGCGCAATTTGGATCAATCTCCAAGTCTTTAATGGACCAGATCTCAATGGGTTTCTCCATCTTAGCCCTAAGCTTCTCCGAGAGCCTCACTCTCCTAGGGTTAAACGTGTGCATCGCTATTGATATCACAGCAGGCAGTCTTATCCTATATTTTTCATATGCATTTTCCAAGATCCTAGTCACTTCAAGAGTATTACCGTCATCTTCTAAAACAGCGTCAACAACATAATAAACATATGGCAGGTTTAGCCATGAAGCTACTTGCGCACCTATATGGGCTGTAGAACTATCAATGGTCTCATGACCCATTATAACTAGGTCAAACCTACCTATCTTCTCAATTACCTTTGCTAAGACATACGACGTCGCCAATGTATCGGCTCCGGCAAAGGCCCTGTCTGAAGCCAGTATACCTCTATCAACCCCCATGCCAATCACATGTTCAAGACCCGCTAACGCCGATGGTGGGGCCATTGATATCGCTGTAACAGATCCACCATACTTATCCTTTAACTTAAGGGCCATCTCAACCGCCGTTAAATCATGGGGGTTAACTACACTAGGTATCCCCTCTCTGATGAGGGTTCCGGTTTTCGGGTCTATGTTTACGGCGGTTGTATTCGGAACCCATTTTATCCCGACTATTATATCCAACGGCATCTACTTCTCCACCTCATCATCAGCTAAATCTAAAATGTATTCCCCTTCCACTAGGAGGGTATCTCCATGTGATCGCCTCCTCGGGGCATACTATTCTACAGGTACCGCATTCTAGGCATCCCTCGTAGCTAAATAGAACCTTGTCATCCACCATTGTATAGCATTCAGCAGGGCAGAGTCTTACACACGGCTTATATTCACATTTAGCACATTTTGAGGTATCAACTATTATATGTGCTTCATAGTCAACGTCCCAAACGTTATTATTCAGAATATCCTCAATCCTGAGTTTCTTCCTAACCTCTTTCGTACTCATATCTTCCTGCTCACCTCATAAAGATCCCTTAGTAAAGTGAACCAGCCTACCCGCCCCTCTTTAGCCTTCTTAATCGCCTCCAGGATTTTGGGAGACTCATAGTCGATGTGGAACAGTTCCCTAGCAATATGATTAGCTAACGAGGGATATAACTCGAATAGCCTCTCCTTCTTCATCAGGCTATGTACATCTTTAAACTTTTTAAGCTGTTTTAGGATGAAGCTCTCCTCAAGATATTTTTTATAGATCGATAGATTCTCCTCGTTATATCCACCGTTGTCATGGCCATACTCCACGGCTTTGGCAGCTAAGTATCCAGAGTAAGCTGCAAAATCAACTCCCCTATATGTATATCCAAGGTTCAAAAGGAATCCTGCGGCGTCTCCCGCTATCAGCAATCCATTATAATATGGTTTTGGAGGCATTATACTGCCTATGTCTTCAGGTATTAGATGTGAGGAGTATTCCATTATCCTCCCTTCCTTAATATATTTATTTAATAGGGGATGGAGCCTAAGCTCCTCAATATAATTGGATATATGCTTATTGACCTTATATATTGCGTCTTCAAGGTAGACGACCAGTCCTAGGCTAACAGAGTCCCTATTTGTATATATGAAGGCTCCTCCAGGCACTCCTTTTGTAACGTCTCCCATGAGTATCCATGCAAGCCCCTCATTACCTTCTAGACCAAAGTTAGTGTTTATCTCCTCAACGCTAAGCTTAATAACTTCCTTTATACCTAAGGCAACTTGACTTGGTTTAAGTCTGGGGACGATTCCTGACTTCTCAAGCACAAGCCTATTAATCCCCTCGGCGTCAATAACCACATCGGCTTTCAAAACCTCTTCTCCCACGACTATTCCCCTTACGAAGCCATTTTCCATGTAGAGCCTATCAACAGTGATCTCGTTTAGCAGGAGAGCGCCTGCCTCCTCAGCCTGTTTAGCCATCCAGCCAGATAATTGAGTTAGATATGTAGTAAAACTCTTACTGTTTCTAGCCTCATACTCTAGAGTAGTCATATTATCTCCATCTACTAAAGATACTTTTTCTCTAGTAACCCATCTGTGTATAGGAGCCTTATTCTCGAAATCTGGATATATCTCTTTAAGCGGAGATACATATACTCTACCTCCAAACATATTCTTTGCGCCTGGCGATCTTCCCCTCTCAACCAATAATACCTTAAATCCCCTTTTGGCCAAGGTATATGCAGCTGAGGAGCCGGCCGGTCCAGCGCCTACAACTACAACGTCAAACCTATAAGAAGTGGCATCCATCTCATTCACCACTGTTATACCACAACTTTTTATAATTTCCCGTTTTATATGAGGCCAAATATATAATTCGAGACGACATCTCGAATATATATAGTTAAAAAATCGCGTTCCTTTTTATATAAATATCTTGGAATATTTAAATTGTATGCGTTTTCACTCGCGATCTCTGAAATGA